>JBAYZM010000038.1:0-13656 GCA_041672515.1 Arcobacteraceae bacterium | reverse complement strand
ATATTGTTGGCGTTGATGCGGCCATTTTATTTTCAGATATTTTAGTCGTACCCAATGAAATGGGAATGCACTTAGATTTTATCAAAGGCGAAGGGCCAATTTTTAAAGACCCCATCGTTACTCAAGCTGATGTAGATGCGTTAATTGGTGGCGAAGAAGCAGCCAATAAATTAACCTATGTGTACGAAACCATAAAGCTTTTAAAAGAGCAATTGCCCCAAGATAAAGCATTAATCGGATTTACAGGTGCCCCTTGGACGTTGGCTACGTATATGATTGAAGGACAAGGCACAAAAACATACAACCTTTGTAAAAAAATGATGTATTCAAACCCTGAGTTGTTGCATACTATCTTAAAAAAAGTCACCGAAGTAGTGAAATTTTATATGGAAAAACAAATTCTTGCAGGGGCTGATGTGGTTCAAATTTTTGATTCATGGGCAGCAGCGATTGAACCTTCTCAGTACGATGAATTTTCATGGAAATATATGGTAGAAATTGCAGAATATTTAAAAGAAAAATATCCTCATGTGCCTGTTATTATGTTCCCCAAAGGTATTCCTGCATTTTTAGATAAAGTGTATGGAAACTTCGATGTTTTTGGTGTAGATTGGTCAACTCCAATGGCATTGGCAAAAGAGAAACTTGGAAGCAAATATGTACTTCAAGGTAATATGGAACCGTGTCGATTATACTCTAAAGAAAAAACAACTCAATGTGTTGAGGGTATTCAAAAGATTATGCAAGGGGAAGGGCATATTTTTAACTTAGGACATGGTATTTTACCCGATGTTCCTGTTGAAAATGCGATTCATTTTGTCAATGAGTGTAAACGAGTTTCTAAAAAGTAAAGAGTGAGTAGTAAGTGGTGAGTAGTGAATAATTTAAACAAAAGTAATCCTACTATGCCACTTGTTGCTAATTCTTCAAAATTAACTTTCGGACCAATTCCTTCACGGCGTTTTGGTATCTCTTTGGGAGTGGATTTATCTCCCGATTCTAAACAATGCAACTTTGATTGCTTATACTGTGAATTAAAACCTGCAAAAACCGTCTCAAAAATGAGTGAGTACCCTGAGGTTTCATCTGTGATTTGTGCCATTGAAGAAGCGTTTACCAAACATCCTAGAATTGATGTCATAACCGTAACTGCCAATGGCGAACCCACGCTTTATCCTTTTTTAGATGAGTTAATTGTTCAAATCAATGCTCTTAAAAAAAGTGCTAAAACGCTGATTTTATCCAATGGAAGTACGATTTATAAAAAAGAGGTGTTTGATGCGCTGTTAAAATTTGATACGGTAAAACTCTCTTTAGATTGTATCAGTGAAAAATGTTTTAAGAAACTCGACCGAATCAATGCCAGTGTCGATTGTCAAAAAATAGTAGAAGCCATGATAGCCTTTAGAAAACAAACAACCAACACTTTTGTGCTTGAAGTGCTGTTTGTAAAAGATATGAACGACAATGCAGAAGAGATTGAGTTATTGTATCAAGCAATTTCGCACATAAATCCTCATAGAGTGGATATAGGCACTATAGACCGCCCGCCTGCGTATAAAGTGCAACCCATTTCGTATGAAGCCTTGGAAGCCATTGCAAATCGTTTTAAAGGCATTAACGTCAACATAGCGTATAAAAACCGACCCAAACAAAAACAAAGTTTTAGCGAAGATGAAATAATTACCATGCTTACACGAAGACCACTGACCTTTGAAGATATTGAAAACCTATTTGATGCCAAAAGCCAAGTTTTGCTTAATGGTTTAGTAAAAAGCAACAAAATTTCAATCATCGATTGCAGTGGTGTTAAATTTTATAAAAATTTATGAAATAGAATAATTTTGCCTTGACAAAGCGCGAAATATTTACTATAATTCCAACCTCTTAACAAAGATGTAGATTCCGGCATAGCTCAGCGGTAGAGTAGGTGACTGTTAATCACTTGGTCCCAGGTTCGAATCCTGGTGCCGGAGCCACAAACAACTTTTTTAAGCCTTATAACAAACACATTCCGGCATAGCTCAGCGGTAGAGTAGGTGACTGTTAATCACTTGGTCCCAGGTTCGAATCCTGGTGCCGGAGCCACATTTTGCGTTCAGCAAAAAAATCAATTTATTAAACAATCTTTTAAAATATTTCAGCGTTAAATCAATTTTTTAATTTACTCATTACCCGACGGTAAATCCTAAACTAAAAAATCAATTTGCCTCGAACTCTTTCAAAATCTTATTTACTAAATTGATTTGGAAGAAATTTAGCGAATTGGCGTTGTTTATTTATCACCAAAGCATCAAATAATAACTATCAGAGTTTTGATAACATAACTAGAATGAATGGAACATGGTATTTCGGAGCACCTACAATATCAAATATTTTACATATGACACCTGCAAAATTTAAAATATCATCTTTTGTATATTCATGTTCGTATGCATTATTAAGTAACTCTAAAGTTTTTTGTGATACTACTTCTAGATCATCACAATTAACAATATCCTCATCAAGTGTTTTTACAAATTTACATGCATGTGGAAATGTTTCTAATAGCACTTTTAACTCTTGTTCTTCAATACCTTCTAAAAGTTGTGAATACTTATGAAAAAAATCGCTTATCTCTTGAAATTTACAAACCATATGATTTCCTTGTGTTTATTTTTTACTATACAAAAAGTGTACCATCTATTTTTTCTTATCAAATGTAGATATTATGAAATTTTATAACTTTAATAATAAATGATTTTTTAATTTTATTATTGTTCCAAAATTGTACTAGAAATGACTATATTTGACTTTGAAGATGGGAATGCGAAGAATAAGTACAATTATACACCAAGCGTTAATCCAATATTTATAGCACTTTTTTGAAATATTTGTTATACTTTTCATAACTAAAAGGAATCACTATCATGTCAGTATTAGCAAAGAGCGAAATTTTATCAAAATTAAAAGAGTTAAAACCAAAATTTTACAAAGAGGGTTTTATTATCAAAGCACTGTTTGGTTCTTACTCTAGAGATGAAGCTACTCCAAACAGCGATATAGATATATTAGTAGAAGCTACCCCCGAATTTGCAAATAAATATGGGTTTCAAGCCATTAGCAGAATAAAAGAGATTCAAGCAGAGATAAGTGCATTGTTTGGTGTACCTGTTGATTTAGCAGACAGTTCAGGCATGGGCAAAACTGCGAAGAAATTTATTTTAGATAGAGCAATATATGTCTAAAGAATCCATAAGTAAAATATACTTAATATTGGAAAAGATAGAGTATGTTGAAAAAATCATTAAGGATTGTGGAAGTATTACTCAAGCGTTAGAAGATGTTATAACCATAAGACCTGCAATTTTAATGCACTTAACAGCTATTGCTGAACAATTTGATAAACTAAAAAAATCACACGCTGATGATATATTAAATGAATTTGACAAAAATGACCTAAAAGGCTTATATGATGTGAGAACCTATATTGCTCACGATTATGAAGGGATTAATTTAGCGATTATTGAGTGGATTATCAGAAATGGTTTGCCAAAATTTAAAATACAGTGTAAGAAAGTTATTGATAAAAAAGTTAGTTGAGTATGCTGTTATCTGATTTTAAATTTTTAAAGAATTCTATGTAGTAATATTAAAAAAAGGTATATATTGATAAAAGAATTTATTTTAAACTATGGTGAAATAATTATTGTTGGTGTATTCTTTTTATTCTTTTTTATAACTTTAAAAAAAATCAATACATTTAAAGAACCGGTAATTGATGTAATAAATAAGGTATTTGTATTATTAAGTGTAAAAGATGAAGTCAAAGAAAAAATTTTAAAATTTTATAAAAAAATAATTATATTATTCTTTGTGATTTTATTGCCATTTGGTACAACTATTTTGCTATATCAAACTTTCTTATTTTTTGAACAAAATGAAATTTTGTTACAGCAACTTGCTAAACAGGAAGAATTTAATCAAAAAGTTAATCAAATAAATGAACAACAAATAATTAATGATTTAAGAAAAGATGTAATTTTTCACGGAGACAAACTTCAAGAGATTATTTCTATTTACTATAATGAAGAGCAAAAAACCTTTGGGACATGGTATTATACGATACAAGAAAGATATTATAAAGCATTTACAACAGCTTGTAATTACTTAATTAAATATGTCAAAGATAATTCTAATGAAATGGAAAATAGTTTATATTTAATTTCTTCATTTCGACCTAATCCTTATATTCGTATTACAAATCTTAATCGACAATATATTGATTTGTCGGGAGTAAATTTAAAAGATACGAGATTGGACTCTTTATCCTTTAATAATGCTTCTATGGACTTCTCAGATTTTAATGATAGTAAAATAATGAATTCTGAGTTTAAAAACACATCATTAATAAAAGCTAATTTTTCTAATGCAAAAATTTCAAGTGTAAATTTTGAAAACGCCAATTTATTTGATGCAAACTTTTCTAATGCAAAGATAACTTCGACAATAAACCCAACAACTAAGCAAATTTATCCTTCAAGTTTTAAAGGAGCTCAATTATTAAATACAAATTTTGATAATGTTGATTTAAGTGGTGTTATTTGGACTGATGGTAAAGAATGCCCCAAAGGTTCTATTGGTAAATGCATAAAATAGGATGTCGTTACTAGTTCCAAAGCTCTAGCTTTGGGATTCATATGTAAATAGTTATTGTGGTGTATTACTTTAAGTATGTATTTCCAAGCTTTATAAAATTTATGAAATGATAATGTTAAAGAAAAGGTTTTAAAAATAAAATGCAACAAAACAAACTAAAAACTTTTATAAAACAAAATGCCCCTTGGATATATGAGTATATTAATTGTGAAGTATTAAATGGAATGGGGAAGATAAACCCCAACTATTTTGTTAAACTCATTGGCGATATTTTTATCAAACAAACACTTAATCAAAATATTGACCCCAACCTTTTGCCGTATTATCTCTTTACTCAAATCGAATCAAAAGGGAGGATGGATTACACCTCTTTACGAACGGAAACCATCAATTTTAATGAAATCAATGAAGAAGCCAAGGTTTATTATAACTATGCTCGATTTTCTTTACAAGAGGGCTTTTTTTGTATTGATTTGATGCAAACTAAAATAGGGGGAATGCCCATAGAGGAAGACATTGTTAAATTTACTAAAAGCGTTCCGATAAAAAGTTTAGGTTTGGAAGAGTTTATCAAGCAAAACAGAGATACTGCGATGAACGAAACATTAAAAAGAATACAAGAAGAGGTTGCGAAGATTTTGTAAAGAAGTCGAGAACTCTCGACTTCTTTTATGCGTTTAGTTGTTGTGTAACTAACTTATTGACCACTTGTGGGTTGGCTTTTCCATCGGTTGCTTTTAAAACTTGCCCTACAAAGAAGCCAAAAAGTTTGCTGTTTCCTGCTTTATATTTTTCGACATTGTCAGGATTTTTTGCCATGATATCATCAATAATGGGTAAAATCACACTGGGGTCGCTGATTTGCACTAAGCCTTTGGCTTCAACGATTTGTGCTGGGTTTTCACCTGTTTGTGTCATTTCTTCAAATATTTGTTTGGCAATTTTGTTTGAAATGGTTTCATCATCGACCATTTTCACTAGTTCTGCTATTTGAGATGCTGTAAATTTTAGTTCACCAAGCGTTTTTTCTTTCAGTTCTTTTGCTACATCATTTGCTACAATATTTGCTAGTGCTACAGGACTGTTGAGTTGCAATAACGCTTCTTCATAAAAGGAAGAGAGTACTTCGTCTCTGGCTAAAATATTGGCAACTTCACCGTTGAGTTTAAGTGCATTCGTGTATTTGTCAAAAAGTGCTTTTTGTGTTTCACTCATTGCAACTTCACTACCTGCAACTTGTGCATTTTTTACTTCTATTTTAGGCTCAACTTTAGGGGTGTTTTCACTTGTTTTTGTCTTTTTCGCCCAAGAGTCTTTAAGCCCTACAATTTTATTAAATACGGGATTTTCGTCGGTGTAATCAATGGGGTCAGCGTAAAAATAGCCTTGTCGTTCAAACTGAAATCTCTCATCTTTTTTTTCAGTAATAACCGCAGGTTCTACCAGTGCATTTTTTATGACTTGTAACGAGTCTGGGTTTAAATCTTCTAAACCTTCTGGAGTTTCATTTTTAAACAGTCTGTCATAGAGTCTTACTTCGATTTGTTTTGCGTGTTTGGCACTGACCCATTGGACAGCACTTTTAACCTTAATACCACTGGTGTCTGACCCACTTTTAGAATCGGAGTGATATTGGGCTTTTATCTCGATGACATTGCCTTTGGCATCTTTAATCACCTCTTTACACTCAATAATATATGCGTGTCTAAGCCGTATAGGTTGATCTGGCGTGAGGCGGTTGTAATCTTTGGGAGGATTCTCCATAAAGTCTTCACGCTCAATATAAATCTCTTTTGAAAAAGGAATTTTCCGCATTCCCTCTTTGGGGACATCATGAGGGTAGTATGAGGCTTCTATTTCTTCAAACCCTTCATAGTTTTTAATCGTAATTTTCAATGGGTCAAGCACACACATCACTCGGGGCACTTTTGTATTTAAATCATCTCTGATACAAAATTCAAGTTGCGAAACATCCACCATGGAGTTGGCTTTGGCAATTCCAATTTGTTCACAAAAGTTTAAAATAGATTCAGGCGTATATCCTCTTCGTTTGTAGCCCGCAATCGTTGGCATTCTTGGGTCATCCCAACCGTTGACATAGTTGCCTTCAACCAATTCCAACAGCTTTCTTTTGCTCATTACTGTGTAGTTAATACCAAGTCGTGCAAATTCGTGTTGATAAGGTCTGGGTGGAACAAGATTCAGTGTATCCAATACCCAATCATAAATTTCACGATTGTTTTCAAACTCTAACGTACAAATAGAGTGTGTTACGCCTTCAATATAGTCCGATAAACAGTGAGCAAAGTCATACATGGGGTAAATAGACCATTCATCGCCCGCTCTGTAGTGGTGAGCGTGTCTGATACGATACAAAAGTGGGTCTCTCATTTTCATATTTGCCGCACTCATATCAATCTTGGCTCTTAAAATATGAGCTCCATCTTTAAATTCACCTTTTTTCATTCGCTCAAAAAGATCCAGATTTTCTTCAACCGTACGATTGGCATATTGGCTTCGTTTACCCGCTTGCGTAACTGTTCCTCGATATTGGCGTATCTCTTCTTCATTTAAGCTGTCCACGTAGGCTTTGCCCATTTTAATGAGTTCAACCGCATAATCGTATATTTTAGGGAAATAATCAGAGGTATAATAGACACTCTGCCCCCACTCAAATCCAAGCCATTGGACAGCATCTTTGAGTGCTTCAACATATTTTGTGTCTTCTTTGGTTGGATCAGTATCATCCATTCTGAGGTTGCAGTGACCATTAAAATCACGCGCAATACCAAAATTTATACAGATAGATTTCGCGTGTCCAATATGGGGAAACCCATTAGGTTCAGGAGGAAATCGTGTAATAACCCCTTGGTACTTACCTGATTTTAAGTCCTCTTCCACTTTGACACGTAAAAAATCTTTATGCTCACTCATTATTATTAAACCTTTTGTTTTTTGATACTCTTATAAGTGGTGTATTTTATCAAATTAGTGCTTAGATAAAGAGTTTACTCACAGAGGCTTTTTTTGTGATGTGAAATATGAAAATATCCATTGAAGAGAATAAATTTCAAATAGTTAAAATACGATTTTATACTCAAGTCCATTTACATTAGAAATTGTTATATTGGCTTTTAGTGAAGTTATAAAAGAGTTAATAATGTATGTTCCTAATCCATTTTTTGATTTTTTTGAGATACCTTTTCCCTGATCTTTATAGGTAAAATAGTATTTATTACATTTTTTAGTTAAACGGATAAAAACAGTTTGTTGATTTGTTTCTACGAAGGCATGCTTATAGGAATTAAGTATCAGTTCATTGATAATAATAGCAAGTGGAATGGCTTGTTTTGAATTTATGGTTAAATCATAACATTCTAGAATACAATGTATCTTTTTTTCTTCTGTATTGATGCATTTAAATATATTGTCAATCAAAGAGGTGTAATATTCTTTTGCATTTACATCAAGGAAGTTGTAGGTTGTATTCATATGATTATATATTGATGATATGGCAAAAACTTTATTTTCTAAACTGACTAATGCATCAAATTTGTTTTCATTTTTTTGATACAGTTTAATGATATAGATAATTATTGTAAGGTGGTTTTTGATTCTATGATTTAATTCTTGTATATTTGAAAGATAGACTTTTTTCTTATTTTTGCATTGGAAAATAAAATAAAGAGCAGGAATAGATGCTCCTAATAAAATTCCAAATAAGAAATCATTCAATTTTATAGCCATATTCTTGATTATTATTTATAATCAAATGGGGAAGTTTATTTTTTAATCTGAAAATGGTTCCTCTGATTTTATTGATACAAATATTTTCTTTTTCCCATACATAATAAAATATCTTTTCATACGAAACATAGGCATTTTTATTGTTGCATAAAATTTGCAACAGTTTTCTCTCTTTATAGGTCAATCTCATTTCGTTGTTTTGATGATAAAGTATTTGCTGATCTGTACAAAACATAAAATCATTTTTTAAAGTCATTTTTTTATTGTCAATATTAAAAACTTGATTGGATGATGGCTTTAATAAGAAGAATATGAGCATTAAGAGTTCTTCATCTCGAAATGGTTTGATTAAATAACCTTTTGCAAAGCTTTCTTGAATTAAGGATATGACCTCTTTATCATAAAGGGAGCTTATGAAAATGATGGGAATTTTGTATTTTAAATAAATGATATTACAACTTTGAATCCCATCAATGGGTCCATTGATATTGATATCCATCAAAATTAACTCAACTTTATTGTTTTCAAGAAAATTCAACGTTTCATCATGTCGAGATGTTATGTTAATGACATCCAGATTATGAGTCTCTAATTCATGTTTAATCATCTTTGCTACAAATAAATCATCTTCAACAATCAGTATTTTATTTCTTTTAAACATAAAGTCTCCTAATAATGATATTTAATAATTTTATAATAAATAAATTATTAAAAACAAATTTCATACAAATTTCAACATTGCATAATATCGTTACATCATAATATAAGGAGAGAAAATGAAGAATAATACGCTTAACGCAGATGGTTTAAACTTGATACAACATTTTGAATCACTTGTACTTAATGCTTATCAAGACAGTGTTGGAGTATGGACAATAGGTTGGGGGCACACAGGAACAGATGTAACGGAAGGAAAAATAATAACAGAAGAAGAAGCAGAGAGCTTATTGCAAGAAGATCTCATAAAGTTTGAAAAAGCTGTCAATGATTTGGTGAGTATAGAGTTAAATGAGAATCAATTTGCTGCACTTGTGAGTTTTGCATTTAATTTAGGCATAGGCAATTTACAAAGTTCAACATTACTCAAATTAGTTAATTCAAATGATTCCTTTAATGCTTCAAAAGAGTTTGTAAAATGGAGTAAAGCAGGAGGACAAAGATTATCAGGTTTAGTCAAAAGAAGATTGTCTGAAAGAAATTTGTTTTGTTCTTTTTTAGAACCAATAGTTACAACGGTTCCTGATGATTGGGAAACAAATTATATGAATATATAAATCAAATAAACAAAGACCACATTGTGGTCTTTGTTATTGTAGCCTATTGATACTTTGGTTTTATCGCTTGAAAATCCACAATAGATTGGGCAAGTCCAGCTCTCAAAATTTGATCGTTCCCCACTGGTATAAATGGATTGCGACTATTATGCTGTACTTTACCATCATAGAATTCCACAGCATTATTGCCATTTGAACTGTGATTATATATAGCGTAATCGGCATATTCACGCACCTTATTTCGTCCTATATTATCGACATTGGAATGTTCTTGAGTTATTCTTCCAAAAGAGTTTCCTGATTTAAAATAGACTGTTACGATATTTAAATTCGCCACATTCCCTGTATACCCAATAATGTTTTCTGATTTGTAAAAATCATCTCTATAACCCATAATAATTCTCCTTTATTTTATCGTTAAAATTAACCTTGTTTCTAAGATGACTTATTCATAATACTCAGCACCAAGGGTTAATAAATTTTTAAGATTAAGTTTTTTTTCTTCACTAAATTAAACATCGAATAAGTGAATAAATTAAAAAACTTAATGAATCCTTTAAAATGGAAAACTCTTTACAATATGATCATTAATACGTGCAAAAGTTTCAGGTACGTCTGAATTGACAAACTCAATCTCTATCTTTGCCATTCCTCCGCTGTTTTTGTCCCCAGATAAATCTAATAGAATGGGTCCTTTAGGTGCATTATCAGTCTCTTTCTCAATCATCTTATCTCCATCTTTTGTTTTAAAGAATTTGAAAAAACCTTGTTCTCTTTTTTGACTTTCATCTACACCCGTGAGTTTAGCTTTAAAACTGACTTTCATGGTCTTAATCTTAATAGAACTTGGGGGATTGAGTGCGATTAAGGGAATTTGAACATCATGGTAATTTACGTTACTGTCTACAACAAAAGGGAGTTTTATCTCCACATTTTTAGGCATTCCTAAGTCTTCAACAGTGATACCTTCTTTTTCCATTGTCTCTTTATCTTTGTTAAGATAGAAATACCTTCCTAATGCTCTCATGTGTTGTTGCTCTGAGATTTTTTGTGCTTCTACAACTGAATTATGTATCGCTTTTAATACATTGTCTAAAAAAACTGCCATTGTGCTTTCCTTTTTATCTTACTTCTCTCTCAAATCCTATATGATAAGTTGTTGCTTGCATTGTGAGTTGATGCTCTCCAACTTGAAATATACCAAAGCTAATATCTTTACCTACAATTCTACCCTTTGGATAACCATTAAGGTAATCATTTAGCTGTTTTACCTGTTTATCTTTTGTTTCATCTGTCATGGGATTATTGGGGTCAATATTTCCTACGGTGATTCTTTTTAAGAATTTAATGTCAGACATTGCAAATGATTTTTCCATTTTATTCCTTTATGTCATACACACCTTAGCGAGTAAGGTAGGTATGTTTAAAATACTTCTACTTAATTGCTGGTGCTGGAACTGGAGTTGGAGTTGGGCTTGGTGTACCACCCACTGGAACAATCGCTCTGTTCATAATATCCAGTACTCTGGCTAATCCCTCTGGCATACCATGGTCTGTCGCTTTAACTTCTACATGGTATTTAGCCGATTTATCTGAACTTCTGGTATTCTCTTTATGAGCTGATACTGAACCAGACACCGTAACACTAAGACTAAATGGTCCAAAACCAACTTTTCCCGTACCTGAAAATGAACCTTGTTTATCACTAGATTCTTTTGAGCTATCAGAAGTTTTAATTTCCATATCAAAAGTAATATCCACTAAATCTACTTTTAAACTTGGAATTTGGACTATCGCCAATAAAGGAACATCAATGTCAATTTTCTGTTCTTTTCCATCATCTCCTATCACGTTATAGGCAAATGATGCTGTTCTGACAATTTTATTTCCTTTGTCATCCGTTGCAAATCCTACTTTGTCAATAAAATCTGCTGTTGTTTGTGCCAAATTGAGATTTGATTCACAAGCCGCTGTTAATGGGGCTCCAATTAAGGATGCCATAGGTAAACCTTTAAATTCGTCGCCTAATGCCATATCTTCCTCCTTTTAAATTTTTACTTAATCATAAAATACTCATTTATGTGATTAAGTTAATGAAAGTATTACATGCGCAAATTTGCATTTAATTTGTTTTTTTATTGAGATAGTGTTGATTGGCTTATAAAGAAAGTAATGAAGAGAGTTGTGATGGATTCTTGGTTGGGTATTTATTTTAAAATGATAAAAGGGGATAACTATAACCCTACGTATCCCCTTGCAATGCAGTTATTGTCTTAACGGATTTCTGTTTAAAGGGTCTTGACCAAATCGGTTCTCTCCCATAGTACCTTCTTTGATTAAGAATATAATTAAAATGATTGCACCTATGAGTGGTATTAGAATCAACAGTTGCCACCAACCACTTTTATCAATATCATGCAAACGTCTGGTTGTGATTGCTATTCCTGGGATTAAAGATACCAGTGCAAATAAACCGCTTAATACATCCGGTAATCCAATCATTATTTCAACAATACTTAATATGAGAATAATAAGCATATAAAAAAGATAAAACATCCAATACTTTTGTCTGTTCGCTCTGCCTTGAAAATTTGCATATTGTTTATATGCATCAATAAAAAACTCCATTTTTTTCCTTAAAGTTAAAATTGGATAATTTTATAATTTTATTCATTAAAATAAAGGGACAATATTCTGAATAATTACAATTTTATTACTAAATGTGCTTTGGGGTTCAGATTGGTATACGAAGTCAGAAGTGATGAAGTTGTGGTAATTTTACCTAAAAAACAACCTACAATACCGGTCATATAACCTCTATTGTAGGTTTTAAATGTTTTAATTATTTAGAATCTTTTTTTGCTTTTTTATCTGCACGTTTTTCTTTTAATGATTTTGCAGGGGCTGTTTTAACTGATTTTTGTACATCTTTACCTTTTGCCATAGTGTCTCCTTTATGTATATGTAGGAAGAAGTATAGCCTAAAAATCAAGAAATTGGGTTTTAAAATGGAAGTTAAGTTAAATTTGTAAAAATTGCGGTGAGACAGAAATGCCAAAAAGTTCATTCAAGGTGTCAACCCAAAATGAACTTTTTATTCAGATAAATTTGGCAGAAGTCTCTTGCAGTATTTTGCTTACTTCTAGGGCATTTCCATTGTATTTTACGAGTTTAATCCCTTGAGACGTAAAGGAGTTGGCAGTATTTTTACACGCTTTTTGAACCACAATATAGGCACAATCACTCAAAGCGCTTCCCATTTTGTTGTGTTGCGCGATATGTTCGGCATCATCATGCGCATGGTCGCAGTCATGCTCTTCTTCGGCATGGTCATGGTCGATGTCTGTTCGTGGATTTTGGATAATATTTTCTAAGTTAAATGACCGAAACATACCGGAACCACTTAGCTTATAAATGGCAAATTTTGGGGTGTGTCCTGCGTTGCTAAAGAAAGTTAAGTTCTCATCTTTTACAGGGATTGCGATTTTCATAGGGGTACCTTATGTGTATTTTTTTGAAGTATATCATTAATACCTTAAGTATGCAATAATTGCTCCTTTGGAAAGATTTTTTAAGCGAAGTTTAGGTTTTCGCATACCCTTTAAATCATTTTAAACTATTCTTATGGTATCGTTAAGGTTATTTTCAAAAAAAAGGGAAGCTATGAATATTGCGGTATATTGTGGTTCAGCATTTGGTAATGATACAACGTATGAAAACAGTGTTAAAGAGTTAGCATTTGAGTTATTTAAAAGAAATATGAATATTGTTTATGGTGGTTCAACGCAAGGGTTAATGGGTGTTATTTCACAAGAGTCTATGAAATTAGGCAATAAAGTCACTGGTGTGATTCCATACAGTTTAATTAACAAAGAGATACAAAGCGAAGCCATTACTGAGGTGATTAAAGTCAACTCAATGAGTGAACGAAAAAATAAAATGGAAGAACTTTCCGATGGTTTTATTGCCATGCCGGGTGGATATGGTACGTTTGATG
>JBAYZM010000037.1:0-13707 GCA_041672515.1 Arcobacteraceae bacterium | reverse complement strand
GGCTAAAGTCAAAGATGCCACTGTTCATAAAGCGGTTTTTATCCCTTATACGACCACTATTTATGAAGCTGCTTTACGCATAAAAAAAGAAAAAGTTCCTACCATCCTTTTAAAAGATGATGAAGAAAATATCTATATTGTAACCGATTCTGACTTTAGACAAAAAGTTATTTTAAATCGAATGGACTACGATGATATTGTGGGTAAAATTTCATCCAAAGGCATTATAGGTGTCAATGAAAATGATTTTTTATTTAATGCCCAATTGCTTATGACCAAACACGGTATAAAAAGGGTTGCTGTTACCAATAACGATGAACAAATTGTGGGTATTCTTGACCAAATTTCACTCTCATCTTTTTTTGCTACCCATACTTTTTCTGTTTCCAATAAAATTGAAAAAGCCGAAACCATTGAAGAGTTAAAAGATGCCAGTCACTCTTTTATTAAAATTGTAAAATCGCTCAATGCAAAAGGCGTAAAAATTGATTTTATTTCTAAACTTATTAACCAACTCAATCAAAAAGTCATGAACAAACTCTACTTAATCACTGCCCCAAAAGAGCTTATTGGGAAATCTTGTTTGGTGGTTATGGGAAGTGAAGGACGAGGCGAACAAGTCCTAAAAACCGATCAAGACAATGCACTGATTGTGGCCGATGATTGTGAAATATCACAAGAAGCCTTATTGAAATTTACGCATGACTACACCGAACACTTAGTTGATTTTGGATTTCCAAGATGTGATGGCAATATTATGGTATCCAACCCCTATTGGTGCCGAAGACAAAAAGAGTTTAAAAATCAAATTTTTTCTTGGATTACCAATAAAACTGGCGATGATTTTATGAATCTTGCCATTTTTTATGATGCCGTCACCGCCAGTGGCGACAAACAATTACTGCAAGAACTCAAAGAGTATATTTTTAAAGTGGGTGCCACTTCACAAAGCTTTTTTATGCATTTTGCAAAAATCATAACCACCTTTCATGTACCGCTTGGTTTTTTTGATGGTTTTGTCTTTGACAGTGACAACAAAGAACACGCCAACGAAATTGATATTAAAAAAGGGGGAATTTTTATCCTCGTTCAAAGTGTGCGAAGTTTAAGTTTAGAACATAAGATTTTCAAAACCAATACCATACGAAGAATTAAGGAATTGAATGCGTTAGGTGTTTTTGAAGATGAATTCACGCAAGAACTTATTGAAGCGTTTAACTTTTTATGCACCATTAAACTCAAATCAAATCTTTCAAAACTGGATGCGGGGATTAAAATAGACAACTATATCAATCCCAATGATTTAAACACCATGGAAAAAGATTTGCTCAAAGACAGTTTTAAAATTGTCAACAAGTTAAAGAAAAAACTCGAACATCACTATAAGCTGAACTATGTTTAGAACTATTCGTAACTATTTTAATAAAAAACATTTAACCAACGCAGAATATCTCTATTTATTTGATAAACCCAACAAAGAAGAGTTTGTCTGCTTTGATTGTGAAACAACTGGTTTAAACGTACTTAAAGATGATATTATCTCCATAGGAGCGGTTATTATTAAAAATAATACCATCGTTGCCAGTAAAAAATTTGTTCGTTATGTCAAACCCAAAACCAAACTGCAAATTGATGCCATTAAAGTGCATCACATACGAGAGTGCGATTTATTGGAAGCCGATGACATTGAAGAAGTTTTAAAAGAGTTTTTAGCCTTTATTGGCAATCGAATTTTGGTAGGCTATTATTTAGAGTTTGATATAGCCATGGTGAATAAAACCTTAAAAACACTCTTAGGCATCACCCTTCCTAATAAAGCCATTGAAGTCTCTGCTTTGTACCACGACTGGAAAATAGAGGCGATTCCGCAAGGACATATTGATTTACGATTTAATACCATCTTAAACGATTTAAAACTGCCGCAATTAAGTAAACACGATGCGTACAATGACGCTATTATGAGTGCTATGATGTTTATTAAACTCAAGAATCAGCCCAAAGTTAAAATTTAGTCAATCTAAATTTAGTTATAATACGAAAAATTTATCAAAAAGGTTTAACCATGTTAATATTTATTTTAAATGCCGGAAGTTCATCGTTAAAATATCAATTAATGAATCATGCAACTCACAGAGTTTTAGCGTCTGGACTTTGTGAAAGAATTGGAATTGATGGACGAATTATCCATGAAGCCAATGATTTAAAAACAACGCATGAAATTGATTTACCTACTCATAAAGAAGCCATTTCTTTTGTATTAAACATATTAACAAATGGTCCTCAAAAAGTAATAGATACGATTGAACACGACATTGATGCCATAGGTCATCGAGTAGTTCATGGGGGAGAATATTTTAATAAATCCGTTATTGTCGATGATAATGTGCTTAGAAAATTAGAAAAGTTGATTCCACTTGCCCCCTTACACAATCCTGCTCATATTTTAGGCATTAAAATTTGTATGGAATTAATCCCTGGAAAACCCAATGTTGCTGTTTTTGATACGGCATTTCACCAAAGTATGCCCGCTTGTAACTATATGTATGCCATTCCGTACGAAGATTATACGGAACATAAGATACGAAAATATGGATTTCATGGAACAAGTCACTCATTTGTTTCAGGGCAAGCCGCTAAATTGTTGCATAAAAAAGATGCCAAAATTATTGTGTGCCATTTAGGCAATGGTTCTTCAATTTGTGCGGTTCAAGATGGAAAGTCAATCGACACTTCCATGGGATTAACTCCCCTAGAAGGGCTAATGATGGGAACACGATGTGGAGATTTAGATCCAGCGGTCATTGCGTATTTAATGGAAAAGAAAGAGATGAGTGCCACGCAAGTCATTGATTATCTCAATAAAAAATCGGGACTTTTAGGAGTTTCTGGTATCAGTTCAGATTTAAGAGAAGTCATTGACGCCAGTGAAAAAGGAGATACCAGAGCCTCTTTAGCCATTGATATTCAATGCAATCGTATTAAAAAATACATTTGTTCGTATGCGGGAATCATGGGTGGGGTTGATGCCATTTGTTTTACCGCTGGAATTGGTGAAAATGCTGATTTAATTCGAGAAAAAGTCTGCAGTGGGCTAGAATTTATGGGCATTGAAATTGATAAAGAGAAAAATAAAATACGAAACAGTAATACTCGAGAAATCAGTGCCGATACTTCTAAAACCAAAATCTTTGTCATTCCAACCAATGAAGAGTTTGTGATTGCAAACGATACCTACACCTTAACAAAAGCTTAATGCTTTTGTTAAAAATTACTTTTATTTCCTCAGAATTACTTAAAAAGTAACAAATTAGAACGCTGATATATTACCATTCTTCACAAAAATAAATTTTATTCCCAAAAATGTTAAATTTGTGTACATTTTTGAAAATATAATATAGAATATTCTTTCTACAAGCTTATAAATGAAAATGCTATTTTAATGCTATGCATTTCATTTATAATCTATGTTCACTAAATTAGAAAGGAATTTGAAATGGGTCTAATTGACAGTATCAAAGAAAATGCTAGAAAAGAGCTTAAAACAATCGTACTTCCGGAGCCTGAAGACGAAAGAGTATTAAAAGCTACGCAACAAGTCTTAGCAGATAAAACCGCAAAAATTGTTTTGATTGGGAATCCTGATATCATAAAAGCCGATGCACAAAAATGTGGGGCAAACATAGAGGGTGCAACGATTATTGATCCTAAAAACTATGCCAATATCGATGCTTATGTGAATGAATTAGTTGAATTAAGAAAATCTAAAGCTTTAAGTGCAGCGGATGCTAAAGAACTTTTAACAACCGAACCACGATTTTTTGGTTGTATGATGGTACGACTTGGCGATGCGGATGGCTTAGTTGCTGGTTCAAACTCACCAACAGCCGATGTTTTACGAGCGGCTATTCAAGTGATTAAAACTGCCCCTGGCATTAAAACCGTTTCATCTGCTTTTGTTATGGAAACAGCTGACGGGAAATTTGGAGACAATGGGTTGTTACTCTTTGCCGATTGTGCTGTTTTACCTGATCCCAATGCGGAACAACTAGCTGATATTGCTGCTTCAACAGCTGCTACGGCTAAAAGTGTTGTTGGATTAGAGCCAAGAGTAGCTATGTTATCGTTTTCAACGATGGGAAGTGCAGAACATCCACTGGTTGATAAAGTCAAAAATGCGGTTCAAATTTTAAAAGACAGAAATGTTGATTTTGCTTTTGATGGTGAAATGCAAGCCGATGCAGCTATTGTTGAAGCCATTGGTAAGAAAAAAGCGCCTGATTCTAAAGTAGCTGGAACGGCGAATATTTTAGTATTCCCTGATTTACAAGCAGGAAATATTGGATACAAACTCGTACAACGATTTGCCAATGCCGATGCACATGGACCAATCGTTCAAGGATTAGCAAAACCTGTTAATGACCTTTCACGAGGTTGTTCAGTTGAAGACATTTCAAACTTAGTTGCTATTACAGCAACACAATGTAAATAATCAAAAAATAAAAGGAAATAGCCCATGTTAGTATTTATTTTAAATGCAGGAAGTTCATCGTTAAAATATCAATTAATGAATCCAACGACTAAAGAGGTTTTGGCTTCAGGATTATGTGAAAGAATTGGAATTGATGGTGTTTTAAAACACGAATTTGGTGATGATAAAAAATTAAAACTTGATATTACTATGCCAACTCATAAAGAAGCCATTGAATTGGTTTTAAGAACATTAACATCAGGTGAAGGTAAAGTGATTAACTCTATTGACGATATCGATGCAATCGGTCACCGTGCTGTTCATGGAGGAGAAGAGTTTTCTGCTTCTGTTATGGTTACAGATAAAGTGATTGAAACCATGAAAAAACTTATTCCTTTAGCACCTTTACACAATCCTGCCAATATTATGGGAATGGAAATTTGTAAAGATCTTATGCCAGGTAAACCAAACGTAGCGGTATTTGATACAGCATTTCATCAAACAATGCCGGATTATGCGTATATGTATGCCTTACCATATGAACAATATACCAAACATGGAATTAGAAAATATGGTTTCCATGGAACAAGTCACTTCTTTGTTTCAAATGAAGCAAGTGCAATGTTAGATAAAAAACACAATACAAGAATCATTGTTTGTCACTTAGGAAATGGTTCATCTGTTAGTGCTGTGTTAAATGGAAAATGTATTGATACTTCAATGGGACTTACTCCAGTTCAAGGTCTTATGATGGGAACACGAGCAGGAGATGTTGGTGCGGGTGCTATTAGTTATATGATGACTCAAGAGGGAATGACAATCAATGAAACACTTGATGTAATGAACAAAAAATCAGGAATTTTAGGGATTTCTGGAAAATCTTCAGATTTAAGAGAAGTACTAGAAGGAATGCAACAAGGTGATGACCGTTGCCGATTAGCGGTTGAAATGGTTGCTTATAACATTAAAAAATATGTTGGTGCCTATGTTGCAGCACTTGATGGTGTTGATGCATTATGTTTCACAGGTGGAATTGGTGAAAACTCATCATTAATCCGAGAAATCGTTTGTGCTGGTTTAGATGGCATGGGATTAAATATTGACCCAACAAAAAACAACAGACGAAGAAGTGTCGCACGAGATATCGCAACAAACAGTTCACCTGCTAGAATCTTTGTTATTCCTACAAATGAAGAGTATGTTATTGCCAATGATACATACAAAGTAGTTACTGAATCTAAATAAGCTTTAGTTGAGAAAATAAAAAGGGGAGATGATTTAACATCTCCCCTTTTTTTATGCCCTTACAATTTAATACGCTTTTAATCCATCCATAATATGCAACGAAAATTGCGATACGGCTTCGCTCATAACTTTATCAAGGAATTTATCAAATTTATCTTCTTGTGCCCAAATGGGTTTTTCTACTTTGCTTAATGCATACAACTCATTTTGTGCAAAACTTAATGTTGCAACCTCATCAACCAAACCAACCACTTTTGCTTGACGTGCTGTAAAAATATGAGCATCGGCATAGGTTTCATGTTCCATTACTTTTAATTTTCGAGCATTTGCCACATCGGTGACAAACATTAAATAGGTATCCATAATGACCCGTTCGAGTTCTTCTTTTTCTAATGCATTCCACGATCGTGCAAAAGTTCCTGCTTCTTTATATCGCCCTACTTTTACCGTTTGTGTTTGCACACCAATTTTTTGCATCAACTCCTCAATATTGGCACCTTGAAAAATAACACCAATTGAGCCTACCATACTTCCTGGATTGGCAATAATTTTACTTGCCCAAATAGAAGCATAATAACTTCCACTTGCCATTACGCCACTGGCATAGGCTACCACAGGTTTTTTTGCATTGAGTTCTTTGATGGCATACGCCAATTCAACCGAAGGTGCAACTGCCCCACCCGGAGAATTAACATTGAGTAATACACCTTTAATATGGTCATTTTTAGAGGCATTTTCAATGGCTTCAAGTGTTTTTTCCACATCTAAAATGGGTCCAATTAAATCTATCTTTTGTAAATTTGCCACTTCAATATTTTTGGTTTCGCTGTCATTAAAAACAAAAAATAAGATGGTTAAAAAAACAATGGTTTTAAAATATTTGGTAATAAAATCCAATGTCTTCGTAATGGGTAAAAACAAAATTCTAAAAAATTCAAACATCGTTTCCTCCTATAATGATACGACTGGCGTATTTGGTATGTAAAATAATATGCGTCGCTACTTCTTCAACATTTTGAACACAATCAGGCAAACAAAAAGCAATCAAATCACTTTGTTTTCCCTTTTGTATACTTCCTTTGTTTAATCCCAAAGCAACCGCACCATTAAGTGTAGCAGCATTTAAAAGTTTTTTTGCAAAACGATTGACATTTCTATGGGTATGAATCATTAAAGCATTGCGCAGTTCATCGAACATACTCAATGAGTTATTGGAACTTAACCCATCTGTCCCTAAAGCAAAAGGAATATCACCCAATTTCTTCAAATTAAGCTTACTGTTGTTAAGCAATCGATTGGAAGTAGGACAATGATTAATCACCCCATGAAGCAAAGCAATTTTTTCAAGCTCTTCTTCATTGGCTTCCACACAATGCGTGAAACTTAAATGTTTCACCCCTTTAAATTGTTCTAAAAATTCCAATGGCGACGTCACCGATTGGCTTTGTCCTAAAAGTTTCATAAAAAACTCTAAAAATCCTCCACTGTTACTTTGCAACCACTCTTTTTCTTCACTGCTTTCTAAAAAATGTGCCGTTACGCAAAGCTCTTTTTCTTTGGCAATTTGTACGACTTCACGCAATAAAAATGGATGCACCGAATACGGAGAGTGAATCGCAATGGCAGGGATAAATCGGGAGGATTTATGTTGCAACGTGGTGTTTAATCGAGCTTTAAAATCACTGAACAGCGTATCTATCATTTCAGGTTTTGAACCAATGACTTCATTAAAATAGACCACATTTAAAGCCGTATTCAAACAAGGCTTCAAATCAAATCCATACGAACTGATTGCTCCAATGGTTGTCGTACCCGTTTTGAGCATCTTTTTTAACTCTTTTTCAATCAAAACTTGACTGGATTTTTCTACGAGTTCTTCTCGATTATTCATAACTGAATGCAACCAATCCATAAAGTTACCGTATTTCAGAGTTGTTTTATTGGCACTAAATTCCAAATGCACATGAGTATTAATAAGCCCTGGCATTAAAACGGAATTTTCACCCAAATCTTCTATGTTTTCATGGGGATATTTTTTTTGTATAACTTCTAAAGAATCAACTTCGATAATCTCTTCATCGTACACAACCGCACCATTTTCAATAATGGTACTGTTGATATCACACGTCACAAGCCAAGTGGCTTTTAAAATCTTCATTATTTGGCTTGTTGTTGTTTTTGCGCTTCTTCAATGGCTTTAATTTCATTGAGAATTTGAGTTAATGCAATCAATCCTAAGTGGTATCCAAAAGGACCAAACCCAGTAATTACACCAGTAGAACTTCCCGCAGTAATCGATTTTTGTCGGAACTCTTCTCGTTTATAAATATTTGAAATGTGCACTTCAACTGTAGGCAATGCTACTGCAGAAAGCGCATCTTTAATGGCAATAGAAGTATGTGTATAAGCAGCAGGATTAATAATAATTCCATCAACCGTTCCTAAACACTCTTGAATTCTGTCGACGATTTCACCCTCTAAATTGGATTGAAAAAACTCCAATTCAATTCCATTTTGAGAAGCACTGGTTTTGAGTTGTTCGTGAATTTGCTCCAAGCTCATTGCGCCATAGATATTTCTCTCTCGAACTCCGAGCATATTTAAGTTTGGACCTTGGATTACGGCTATTTTCATATTATATTTCCTTTTATAAATTTTAGGTATGATTATATTCAATCTTTAGTTAATAATAGTTCAAAAGGGTAAAGTATGGAGAATTATATTTTAAAAAACGAAAATGCCATCTATTATGAGTGTGGCTATTCTTGCGACAATGCCATTTATATTTGTTTGGGAAAAGACTCTTTTTTTATCACCGACGCTCGATATACCATTGAAGCCGAACATGAAGTTCAAAAAGCACAAGTCATAGAGAGTAAAGATTTAATTAAAACGGCTCAAAAACTCATTAAAGATGCCAAAATCAAAAAGATTGTTTTTGATGGCAATGACTTTACATTTGAACATTACCATAAATTAACCCATACACTCAAAACAAAATTTGTCAATGAACCCCATTTTTCGATGCTAAAACGTGCCATTAAAACCAATAAAGAGATAAAATATTTAACCAAAGCCTCAAAACTTGGGCGAAAAGGATTTAACCTTTTAGCCAAATATATCCGAAAAAATGGTTTCAACCAAACAGAAAAGTTTTTGCACTTTAAAGCCATTGAGAAACTCACTCAATTTGGAAAATACGATGTCAGTTTTGATCCCATTGTTGCCATCAATGAAAACAGTGCCAAACCCCATGCTTTGCCTACATCTAAAAAACTCGAAGTCAATGATCTGCTTTTAGTGGATGCCGGAGTAAAATACAAGCGTTATTGTTCCGATAGAACCTGCACGGCACATGTTGATTTTGAACATTTACACTTTAAACGAGAACAAAAGTTTAAAAACCCCAAACAACAAAAGATTTATGACATTGTTTTAAAAGCCCATCAAACTGCTATTAATGGAGCTAAAAGTGGCATGAAAGCCAAAGAAATTGATGCCCTAGCACGCAATGTCATCAAAGAAGCAGGTTATGAACACTATTTTGTCCACTCAACGGGTCATGGCGTGGGGCTTGATATTCATGAACACCCGTTTATTAACTCCAAAAGTGATGTGATTATTGAAGACAATATGGTCTTTACCATTGAACCGGGGATTTATTTGCCCAATGAATTTGGAGTGCGCATTGAAGATACGATTGTCATGCAAAATGGAAGGGCTGTAATCCTTTAATTTGTAAAAAATAGCTAAAAATAAATCTTGACTTTATTACTATAGATTTATTTTTTGGGATTAAATTAAGAAAATATGAAAAAAAAATTATCACCAGAACTCACTTTATTTAAAACTTCACTTTATCCCTATAAAACAAAGTTTGAGTCCAAAAAAAAATATGAAGTAACACTAGGAATTGGGGGAAATCTTGGCGATGTGAAAAAAACTTTTCATCAACTTTTCTTATGCTTATTAAAAGACTCAAGATTTGATATACTTATAACAAGTCCTTTGTTGCTTAATCCCCCTTTTGGTTTTTTAAATCAAAACTATTTTTTAAATGGTATAATTCTGCTCAAAACAAATCTAAGTATTAATGCATTTTTTAAATCCATGCAACGCTATGAAAATAGATTTAAAAGAACCCGCTCTTTTAAAGATGCTCCAAGAACGCTTGATATTGATATTATATTTTTTGCTAATAAAAAAATTAATACAAAAAAATTAACAATACCGCACAAAAACTGGAGCCAAAGAGAGTCTGTAGTAATACCATTATCTAGGATGTATAAATGAAAAAAAAAGTTGTCGTAGGAATGAGCGGAGGAATTGATTCTTCTGTGACTGCTTACATGTTACAAAAAGAGGGTTATGAAGTCGAAGGTGTTTATATGAAACTTCATGACTTACGAGAAGGATACCACGAAAGAAACATTGAAACGGGACAAAAAGTTACTCGATTTTTAGGGATAAAATACCATGTTTTAGATGTTTCTGCTAAATTTGAAGAAGAAGTGTATGATTATTTTGTACAATCGTATTTAGAGGGAATTACCCCAAATCCATGTGTCAAATGCAATCGAACCATTAAATTTGGGGCTTTATTTGATTTTGCTAAAAGCATTAAAGCCGATTTTGTAGCTACGGGGCATTATGCAAAAACCGATGGAAAATTTATTTATGAAGCCGAAGATAAAAGCAAAGATCAAAGCTATTTTTTAGCCCAAGTTAAAAAAGAGGTTTTACCGTTTATTTTATTCCCTATGAGTAAATATAAAAAAGAAGACATCATAAAATTGGGTGAAAGTTTAAATGAAATTTTCAAAGAAATCGCTGAGAAAAAAGAGTCTCAAGAGATCTGTTTTGTTGAAAATGTTTATACCGATATTATCCAAAAACATGCCAACATAGACAAACCTGGGATCGTGCTTAATGAAGAGGGAAAAGAGGTCGGAATTCACAAAGGATATATGCACTATACCATTGGAAAACGGCGAGGTTTTACGGTTAATGGTGCACATGAACCACACTTTGTTAAAGAGTTAAATCCTATTGACAATACCATTACCGTTGCACAAAAAGAGGCTTTAAATGTCCATGAAGTGCATATCAATAACTTAAATATGTACGTCAAAGACAAAAAATTTAACGCAGGCGTAAAACTTCGATACCGAAGTCAAACAACTCCATGTAGTGTTGTTCTAATTAATGACAATGAAGCCATTATTACTTTAAATGAACCCGCATACGGTGTTGCAAAGGGACAAGTGGCTGTTTTTTATGAAGGCAACAAAGTTTTAGGTTCGGGTTGGATAACCAATACCAAATAAAATTACAAGATTCTTTTGGTTATAATCTTGAAAATTTTTGATATTTAAAGGAACATTAATGAGAGGATATAAACTCTTTAGCGGTTCAGCCAATCCAGATTTTACGGCAAAAGTGGGTGAATATTTAAACACTTCGGTGGGAGAAGCGTGCCTAAAAAGATTTAGTGATGGAGAAATCTCTGTTCAAATTACAGAAAGTGTTCGAGGGCGAGATGTCTTTTTAGTACAACCAACCTGTGCTCCTGCGAATGACAATTTAATGGAACTCTTAATCATGGTAGATGCGTTAAAGCGTTCAAGTGCCAGTTTCATTACAGCAGTTATTCCCTATTTTGGATACGCAAGACAAGACAGAAAAGCAGCACCTCGTGTTCCTATTTCTGCAAAACTCGTAGCTGATATGCTTCAAACAGCAGGAGTAAATCGAGTCATTACCATCGATTTACACGCGGCTCAAATTCAAGGATTTTTTAATATTCCTGTGGATAACTTGTTTGGTTCAATTTTATTTGTGAATTACATCAAATCAAAAAATTTAGCCAACCCAATTATTGCCAGCCCAGATATTGGAGGCGTAGCACGAGCAAGAAGTTACGCTGAAAAACTGAACCTCGATTTAGTCATTGTTGATAAAAAAAGAGAAGTCGCCAATGAATCTGAAGTGATGAATATCATTGGTGATGTCGCAGGAAAAGACGTTATTTTAGTTGATGACATGGTTGATACAGCGGGAACTTTAGTCAAAGCTGCTGAAGCCTTAAAGAAAAAAGGTGCCACATCTGTTATGGCATGTTGTACACACGGTGTATTAAGTGGTCCTGCGTATAAACGATTAGATGAAGGGGATGCTTTAGATGAATTGGTTATTTCTGATACCATTCCACTCAAACAAGAACATTCCAAAATTACGGTTTTAACCGCTTCAAAAATGATAGGTGAAGCCGTACGAAGAATTTACAATAACGAATCAGTAAACGAGATATTTAATTATTAATTATTTTTTGAATAATTACTTTTATGTTCTAAGTTACTTTTTATATCGGTAGAATATAATACCAAAAAACAAGGAGAAAATGATGAAAAAAATTATAGTTGCTAGTGCACTTTGTGCCTCGATGTTATTCGCTTCTAATAGCCAATATAAGTATGAAATTACCCCAATGCTGAGCGGTAGTTATACAGAAGGAAATATGGGATTAGAAAGAAATTATGCCAATGCAGGTGTTAGCTTAGGGTTTAATTTAGAAGATTCACTGTTTGATCAAGTTGAATTAGGAATTTTAAGAACAATCGGTCAAGTAGATTATAAAAACTCTACGAATGACACAGATATTACACGATTTTTTACAAACGTTATCAAAGATTATCCGTTAACAAATAACTCTTCAATCTATGCATTAGTAGGAGCTGGAGTTGAAATTTTCTCAGACGAGCAAAATGGAAATGACAACGGTTTATTTGGAAACTACGGGGTTGGATACAAATATACATTTGAAAACGATATGGCACTTAAATTTGATTTAAGACATTTAGTTGCAGGAAACAATGACAATACTTTACTTTACACTGTTGGTTTAGCTATTCCATTTGGAGAAAAAGCACAAGCAATGGCTGCTCAACCAGTTCAAGAAGCACCAGCACCAACTCCAGTTGCTGTTCAAGATGTTGATACAGATGGTGATGGAATTGTAGACAGATTAGACAAATGTCCTAACTCAGAAAAAAATGTCATTGTTGATGAAAACGGATGTGCTATTGCTGTTAACTTAAAAGTTTTATTTGATTTTGACAAAGCAACCATCAAAGAAGCTTATACAACAAAATTAAGCCGATTTGCAGAAGTATTAAAAAGCTACCCTGCTGTAAAAACAAACTTATCAGCACACACTGATAGCGTTGGTAGTGATGAATATAACTTAAGATTATCACAAGAAAGAGCTGATGCAGTTAAAAAAGCATTAATCAATCTTGGAATCAGCAATGAAAGAATTACAACAGTTGGATACGGTGAAACAAGACCTGTTGCAAGTAATGAAACTGCTGAAGGAAGAGAACAAAACAGAAGAGTTGAAGCGACTGTTTCAAAATAATCTCGCATTTTTAAAGCCACAAGAACCTCTTGTGGCTTAAACCCCCTATCCATACAAATTTACTCATTTAACTTAACACTTACTCTTATTTCGATATAATCGCCCAAATATATAATTATAGGAATTACCCTTGCAAGAACATATAAGAAATTTTTCGATTATTGCGCACATTGACCATGGAAAATCAACCCTTGCTGATAGAATTATTCAAGAGTGTGGAGCGGTTGAAGACAGAGATTTATCAGCTCAAATGATGGATACAATGGATATTGAGCAAGAACGAGGTATTACCATTAAAGCCCAAAGTGTACGGCTTAATTATACAAAAGATGGGCAAGTATACGTTTTAAACCTTATTGACACTCCAGGACACGTGGACTTTTCTTATGAAGTCAGCCGTTCTTTGGCTTCATCAGAAGGGGCGTTACTGATTATTGATGCCACCCAAGGCGTTGAAGCACAAACCATTGCCAATGTCTATATTGCCATGGACAATGAATTGGAACTTTTGCCCGTCGTTAATAAAATCGATCTTCCCAGTGCTGACCCTTTAAGAGTGTTAGAAGAAGTGGAAGAA
>JBAYZM010000036.1:0-13941 GCA_041672515.1 Arcobacteraceae bacterium | reverse complement strand
TGGGAATCTAAAGATGAAATTCCTTATACGGTCTCTTTAATTGTGCATCTTTTAAAAGGGGATAAAAATATTCCCAATAATGTGTTGGATAATTTAATTGAAGAGTGTTTGCCTTTGGCATCGTTGCTTGAAGAGGCATCGAGTTTTCCTCATAAACTCGAAGAGATGTTTTTACTACAAAAAGAGTTAAATGATTCAACCAACGGTAAAAACTGGGAGCTGGGAATCAATCAATTTGGTAAAGAAATCAATTGGCTACGATGTATTCATATGGAAGTGGCTGAACTCATTGATTCAACGCCATGGAAGCATTGGAAAAATATCAATGCCAATCCTGATATGAACAATATTCACGTAGAATTGGTTGATATTTGGCATTTTTTAATGTCTTATATTTTACAAGAAACCAATGTACCTAAAGCGGTTTCTTTGGTGAATACCCATTGTATTTATGAAGCCAATACCCAAATTGATCCAAAAATAATGGTTAAAGAAGCAGAAAAACTCTCTTACATTGCATTGGCCATTGAAACAGGAAATATGCCAACATTTTCAGGAATTGAGCGGTTTATTGATCAATTTTTTAGATGTTGTAAGATTTCTGGATTGTCATTTAATTGGCTACAAAAACTCTACATTGGAAAAAATTGTTTAAATAAATTCAGACAAGATAATGGCTACAAAGAGGGTACATATATTAAAGTATGGAATGGACAAGAAGACAATGTTGTTATGGTTGCTATTTTAGAAGCCGTTGATAACATTAGCTTCAATGAACTCTATGAAAAACTCGAATTAAACTACCAAAAACTTCAATAATTTACAGCTACTTTTTTAAAAACCCAATAATCTTCTCGAAAGATTATTGGGTATAACGTTTCAATTTCTAACGCCAATTATTTTATAAACAATGAATATGTATATTAAATATACAATAAATTAATTTTTGTGATATAATAATTTCAAAATTTATATTTATAAGAATATTAAGGCAGATAATTATGATAGAAAAAGATAACATCAAAGATGAATTATTTGAGTATATGAAAAATGTCAGTGAGTTCAAACAAGAACTGGACGACATCAGTAAAACGTGGGATCAGCTGATATTATTGAGTCAATTAGGTGCAACAGGACTTGATATGAGTGATACCAAAGAGAATTTTACTCAATTAAAATCCGAACTTATTTCACAATTAGCGCAAGAGACCTTAAAAAAAGTGGTCAATGAAATGCGTTCAAAAGCTTCTGTTTCTGTTGATATTGTTATACGAAATTTGTTTGAAAGAACAGCAGATATTGGCTTTTTAGCAACTGACGATGATATTAGAAACTTTTTATTAACCACCTTAGAATTGAATGAAAAAATAGAAGAGCGTAAAAAAGATATTGACACGATTGAAGAGTGCTTAGATGAAACACACTATAAAAAACAATTAAAACATATCAAGTTGCGATTTAAGGAGTATGTGGCGAAATACAGTGTCTATTATGACATTGTATTATTTGATAAAAATGGACACATTGTAGCTAAACTCGATGAAGCAAACAGTGTAACTAAAACAAAAGATGAACTGCTTGATATTGTCAAATCAACCAATGGTGAATATGTAGAAACCTACAAATACCACGATTTTTTGCCTCATCATGAAAAATCATTGGTCTACTCTTACAAAGTGACTAAAACCAATGAAGACAAAGAGATTATTGGTTTTTTAAGTTTGTGTTTTAAATTTGAAGATGAAATGGACGGCATTTTTTCTAAACTGGTGTGCAAGAAAAATAAAGAAACTCTGTTGCTTTTAGATAAAAATTGTGAAGTCATTGCCTCAAGCGATAAATATCATATTCCTTTAAAAGCAAAATTGGAAGTTTCCATTGAAGATGATTACAAAATCACCCAGTTTTCGGGAAGAGATTATATTGTAAAAACCTGCAAAACCAACGGATATGAAGGCTTTTTTGGCTTAGGTTGGATGGGTCATATTATGATTCCTTTGGACAGTGCGTTTAAAGTGCATACCAACGATATCGAAATAGAAGATACCATTTTACAATCGATTATGGAAAATGAAGAGTTATTCAAAAAAGAGTTACTGGAAATTCCTGCGAAAGCACAATGCATTCAAGATGAACTCGACCGTGCTGTTTGGAATGGAAATGTGATGCAAATGGAGAGTGACTCAAGCAGTGCTGATTTTGCTCGTTCCATTTTAAGAGAAGTGCGAACTACGGGAGAGAAAACCAAAAAAGCGTTTAAAACTTCTATTGAAAAACTCAATCAAACCATTATTTCATCCCTTCTAAACAATGCCACATTTTTAGCCACACTCTCAATTGATATTATGGACAGAAATCTTTATGAAAGAGCTAATGATTGCCGTTGGTGGGCATTGACCTCTACGTTTAGAACCATTTTAAATAAAAAAAGTATTACCTCAGAAGATAAATTGCAAATTGGCAATATTTTGAAGTATATCAATAACTTATACACCGTTTACAGCAATATTCTGATTTACGATACCCACGGAACTATCTTGGCGGTTTCCAATGAAAGTGAACATAAAATTGTTGATACCAAACTTTCAAATAACTGGCTTAAACACTCTTTGGGTTTAAAAGACTCTTCTAAATATGCCGTCAGTGATTTTGAAAAAAGCTTTTTATACACCAATAACGATACCTATATTTACAGTGCATCTATTTTTGCACCCAACAGTAACACCGTTGTAGGTGGAATTGCGATTGTATTTGATGCCACTTCTCAATTTCAAGGGATGTTAAAAGATGCCTTGCCTAAAATAAACAATGAAGTTAAAAAAGGGATTTTTTCACTTTTTGTAGAAAAAAGCAGTAAAAAAATTGTCAGTTGCAGTGATGATACGCATACTGTAGGTGAGATTTTAAGTATAGACAATGAATTTTTTAAATTAAATAATGGGGAATCACTTTCAAAAATCATGAACTACAATGACAAATATTATATTGTAGGAGCAAAGTGTTCTTTTGGGTATCGAGAGTATAAAAGTAACAGCGATGAGTACACCAACGATGTTTTATCCTTTGTATTTTTTGAAGCTGGAGAGATTAAAAACTTTGTCAACCGATACGATGAGTTTTTAAATAACTATTACAACTATCCCATCAGCCACAACGAAAATATTGAAGAGATAGCTACATTTTATATTGGCAATAAATGGCTGGGTGTTCCAACTTCTTCTATTGTGGAAGCCATCAGTATTAATAATTTAGAAACACCTATTAGTATGGATTTGGATCACCATTTTAAAGGAACGGTTGCCTATAAAAATTATGTGGTCAGTGTGTTAGATATTAGTCCGTTTATTAAAAACAAATTTGAAGATAAAAAGAATGATATTATTATCGTAACCTACCAAGGAGCCATCGAAAAACACACCATTGGAATTGTGGTCGATAAATTAGGGGAAATATTAAAAATTCCAACACGGTGTATTAAACCGTTTGAAGAACACCTAATCAGCGGGGGAATGTTAGCAGAAAGTATAGTTCAACCACCGCAAGATAAAACGTGTAAAAATCTTTTGACTATTTTAAATATCTCAAAAATAGGGCAGTTACAATAGCTTTTAGTATTATATTGTTAGTATCTTTTTGATACTAACAATACTCATTTTTATATTTGACATATTTTCCCGCATGTACAATCAGTTTTTCGCACTCTTCATCGCTTAACTCTTTGACGACTTTAGCAGGGCTTCCCATGATCAAAGATTTAGGTGGAAAAACTTTTCCGGCGGTTACTAAAGAGTTTGCTCCTACGATGCTTCCAGCACCTATAACGGCATTGTCTAAAACCGTGGCACTCATTCCTATTAAACAGCCATTTCCAATCGTACAGCCGTGTAACATCACTTTATGCCCAATCGTGACATCATCGCCAATAATGGTTGATGTGTCAAAATCGGTATGAATCATCGAAAGGTCTTGAACATTACTTCGTTTTCCTATGGAAATTTTATTAATGTCTGCTCGTAATACACAACCAAACCACACCGAAGAGTCTTCGCCTATTTCAATGTTACCAATTAAATCCGCACTGGGAGCAATCCACGCACTGGGTTCAATTTGAGGGTAGTGTTCTTTAAATTTTAGTATCATTTTTTCTCCTTTGAGCTTTTAGAAGTTTTTATTATATCTTTTGAACTAAAAAATAGCAATAAAAAAAGGTGGCTTAAAAAAAGCCACCTTTGAAAAAATAATTGGATAATACTATTATCTGTTTTGGTTTTTACCGGCGATGATAAATCGTAAAGCATTGAGTCGAATAAATCCTTCGGCATCTTTTTGGTTATACACTTCATCTTTTTCAAAAGTTGAATAGGCATCGTTGTATAAAGATTTTTTAGATTCTCTTCCCACAACCGATACATTACCTTTGTAAAGTTTAATTTTTACGGTTCCTTCAACATGTTTTTGTGTTGAATCAATCGCCGCTTGAAGCATTTCTCTCTCTGGGCTAAACCAATATCCTTGGTAAATTAACTTAGCATATCGTGGCATTAACTCATCTTTTAAGTGAGCAGCTTCTCGGTCAAGTGTAATTGATTCGATGGCTCTGTGTGCTTTTAATAAAATCGTTCCACCTGGCGTTTCATAACAACCACGTGCTTTCATTCCCACATATCGGTTTTCAACAATGTCAACTCGTCCAATACCATTTTTATTGCCATACGCATTTAATTTTTCAAGTAAAGTGGCTGGTGACATCTCAACACCATTGAGGGCAATTGGGTCTCCATTTTTGTAGGTTAGTGTTAAATATTCAGCTTCATCTGGAGCTTTTTCAGGTGCTGTTGTCCACAACCACATAGACTCTTCTGGTTCATTGGCTGGATTTTCTAAATGTAATCCCTCATAAGAGATATGTAAAAGGTTTGCATCCATAGAGTAAGGACTTGCTTTTGGATTTCCATTTTCATCAACATGTTTTTGAGCAATTTCAATGCCATTTTTTCTGGCATATTCCAATAAACTCTCTCTTGAATTTAATTCCCACTCTCTCCAAGGAGCAATGACTTTAATATCGGGTCTTAAGGCTAAGGCACCAAGTTCAAATCTCACTTGGTCATTTCCTTTTCCTGTTGCTCCATGAGAAACTGCATCCGCTCCTGTTTGGTTGGCAATATCAATGAGCTTTTTAGCAATTAAAGGACGTGCAATTGAAGTTCCCAATAAATATTCACCCTCATAAATAGCATTGGCTCTGAACATAGGGAAAACATAATCTTTGACAAACTCTTCTTTAATATCTAATATAAACACATTTTCTGGTTTAATTCCACACGCTATGGCTTTAGTTCGTGCAGGTTCAACTTCTTCCCCTTGACCTAAATCCGCTGTAAAAGTGATCACTTCAGCTTTGTACTCATCTTGAAGCCATTTTAAAATAATTGAAGTATCAAGCCCACCACTGTAAGCCAAAACTACTTTTTTAACATCTTTTTTACTCATAAATTTATCCTATGTTTGCTTTATTTTTAAGGGAGTTATTTTATCTAAAATTAGTTATAATCTACTTTATGAGAATCGATAAATTTTTAAATGCCGTTAATATTACAAAACGAAGAGCAGTTGCTGAAGATATGTTGGAACACAAAGTGGTGTTATTAAACAATGCCAGTGTGAAAAAAGCAAAAGAGGTTAAAGTGGGTGATATTATTGAAATACAATATTTGGATAAAAGTGAAAAATTTAAAGTATTGCAAATCCCAACGGTCAAATCAACCCCTAAATCCAAACAAGAAGAGTATGTCGTCCGATGTGATTAATTTCACTGTTGCAACGTAATCGAAGAGTACAAGAGGAAATACCATGTTCAATAAAACAAAACTCAAATTTGATGATATATTTGAAAACAGGCTTCAAGAAGAAGATGTCAGAGAGTATTTAATAAAACTTTATGAAAAAGGTGAAACGGCAGAAGACATTGCTTCGGCTGCGAGTGCGATGAGAGAACATTTAATTCCTTTAAATATTCCGTATACCCTTAAAGAAGAGCTCATAGACAATTGTGGAACAGGAGGAGATAAAAGCAACAGTTTTAATATTTCAACCACAGTAGCCATTGTTATTGCAGCTTGTGGTTCTAAAGTCGCCAAACATGGAAACCGCAGTATCACCAGTAACAGTGGAAGTGCTGACATGTTGGAGCATTTGGGCGTGAATTTAAATATTAACAATGACGACCAAGTTAAAATGCTTGAAAAAACAGGGTTTTGTTTTATGTTTGCACAAAACCATCATCCTGCCATGAAATTTATTATGCCCATACGAAAAAGTATTCCTCACCGAACGATTTTTAATATTTTAGGTCCTTTATCTAATCCAGCTATGGTGCATAAACAAATCATTGGCGTATTTGATCAATCATTTGTGCCAAAAATTGCCCAAGCTATGGCACTTTTAGGAGCTAAACGTGCGATGGTAGTCAGTTCAAATGACCATATGGATGAAATTTCCGTTTCCGATGTTACTCATGCTGCGTTTGTGGATCATGGAATCATTCGTGAGTTTATTATTGACCCTCGAGAATATGGTTTTGATTTATATGACAAAAGTGAAATCGTAGGCGGAACTCCTGCTCAAAATGCCATTATCACAAAAGGAATCTTAGATGGTTCAATTGAGGGAGCCAAACGGGATATTGTGATTATCAATGCCGCTGCGGCACTGTTAGTCGATGGCAAAGTTCACTCCACCGAAGAGGGAATTGTCATGGCAAAAGAGGCGATACAAAGTGGGGATGCATTAAAAAAACTCGAAGAAATCATCGAAGTTTCTAATCAATTTAAGTAAGGCAATAGCTTGATTCAAGAATATAATGTGGCATTGGAAGATATCAATAAAGTCATTGATGCATTAAAAAAAGTTATTGACAATAAAAACAGAGTGGTTTTACTGCAAGGCGATTTGGCCAGTGGAAAAACCACCTTGGTTAAATCCTATTTACAATTCTCAAATAGCACAAGCGAAGTGACTTCACCTACATTTTGTATTCAAAATGTCTATGATAACAACTTTTATCATTATGACGTCTACAATAAAACCCTTGAAGAGTTTATCTCGTTAGGACTTTTAGAAGAGTTTGAAAAAGAGGGTGTGCATTTTGTAGAGTGGGGCGATGATACGCTAGAAGAGTTACTTAAAAGCTACGGATTTGACATTATAAAAATCACGATAGAAAAACTAAACAATAAAAGGCGATATACGATTCATGCATAAATTAGAGATAAAAAATATTACAAAAACAATTAAAAAAACACAAATTTTACATGGAATTAGTCTTGAGGTGAACAGTGGAGAGATTGTTGGATTGCTTGGACCCAATGGTGCAGGGAAAACCACCAGTTTTTATACGGTGTGTGGATTAGTGCAACCAACAAGTGGAGAAGTTTTTTTTGATGATGAAAATATCACTGCATTGCCTTTGCATAAAAGAGCACTCAAAGGAATAGGGTATTTGCCCCAAGAATCTTCTATTTTTAAAGATTTAAGTGTGGAAGACAACTTAATGCTCGCTGCTCAAGTTGTCTATGAGGAGAGTTTAGAACAACATAAAAAAGTAGAAGAGTTGCTTTCTATTTTCAACATTGAGCCCATTCGTCAACGAAAAGGTGTTTCACTTTCAGGAGGAGAACGACGACGTACAGAAATTGCACGAGCGTTAATTTCCCAACCAAAGTTTTTACTTTTAGATGAGCCTTTTGCAGGAGTTGACCCAATTGCAGTTAAAGATATTCAAGAAATTATCTATCAATTAGCAAAACGAGGGATTGGGATTTTAATAACCGATCACAATGTACGAGAAACATTGCAAATTTGTACACGAGCGTATGTTATGAAAAATGGAAGTGTATTAGCTTCTGGAAATGCCGATGAAATCAAAACCGATGGAAGTGTTCGAGAGCATTATTTGGGTGAAAATTTTACATTTTAAAATCCATTTTTAAATGGATTTTAAACTCTCTTTTATAACTTGATTTTTCCCATTTCGTTTTGCTTCATACAACGCTTCATCGGCTCGGTGAATAAAACTGCTTTCGGTATCGGTTTCGTTGAGCATGGCGACACCAAAACTGGCGGTTACTGGTTGGTTAATAGCAGGAAATTCAATTTGAGAAATACTCTCTTTGAGTTTCTCCGCAACACTGAAAGCCGTTTCTAAGTCAGTTTCTGGAAGTAATGCAATAAACTCTTCTCCACCCCAACGAACAATGGTATCGGTTTGTCTTAAATTAATAGCAACAACCGATGCAATCCCTTTTAAAATTGTATCTCCTACGGTATGTCCAAAGGTATCATTAAGTGGTTTAAAATTATCAATATCAAAAATAATCAAAGAAAGAGAATTAGCATAGCGTCTGTTTCGTCGTATCTCTTTGGTAAAAACATCATGAAATTTTTGACGATTGTATAAACCCGTTAGTTGGTCATGATTGGCTTGATATTCGAGTAAATTTGATTTTTGTTTGATTTGGGTAATATCGGTTAATGAAATCACATAATAGCGTTCATCGTTATCGTATTCATGAATTTTAACGGTAAAAATTCTGTCTTCCCCCTCTTTGTTAACCAATTTCACCACTTTTTGAAGTTCTGGAAGTTTCTTTAAGCTATCAATCCATGACTCATTTTTATCGACCAATTCTTGATGGAAAAAGTTGTTCTCTTTTTTAAAATAGGCATCAATACATTGACTGGTTTGTAAAAAATCTTCCAATGATGCCTTTTGAAAAAAATCTAAAAAACGTTTATTTACATGAGTTATTTTTGTTCCATCCGTAACAATCACAATATTATCTTGCGCATCTAAGATAAGCTTAATTTGCTTAATCCCTTCTTCAACTTTTGATTCTAAAGATAAATTGAGTTTTTCAAGTTGCTTACGTAAAAATATGGGTTCCATGGCTTTAATCATACAATCAAGCAGTTGGTATAAATCGACTGGTTTCATCGCATACGCATCAACACCAATATCGATGGATTTTTTGAGAAAATCAGGGTCATTATGTGCGGAAGTAATAACAATAGGAATATCGGGATTAATTTCTTGGATGGCTTCACACATCTCTAAGCCACCTAATTTTGGCATATTAATATCTGTAACAATCAAATCAATGTCTTGATTTGATTTAAACTTTTCTATGCCATCAAGCCCATTTTCAGCCACAATTAACTCTTTAACAATGGCTTGCATCGTTTTAGCGGTAAAGTTTCTCACTTCCACTTCATCTTCGACATACAGTACTTTAATATTTTTTAATATCTCTTTGTTAATCATACAAATCCTTATCTTTACAGCAATGCAAATTGGGTACCTTTAAGGGTGCTGAGAAGTAATATCCTTGCGAATAATCAGCGCCCAAACTTCTTACGGTGTTAAATATCTCTTTATTTTCAACATATTCAGCAATGGTTTTTAAATTTAAACTCTTCGCAAACTCAATAATGGTTTTAGTCACTTTGTAGGAATTCTCATCTTGTACAATATTTTTTATCAACGAAGCATCGATTTTTAGGTAATCTACGTTCATTTTTAAAAGGTGTTCAAAATTAGAATATCCACTTCCAAAATCATCAATAGCGACTTTACATCCCAGTTTTTTAATCTCTTTAACAAAATTGGTTAAAACGGTGTAGTTTTTAATGCCTTCATCTTCAAGTATTTCAAAAACAACTTTGTTTTTAACGTTGTACAGTTCAAACATTTTTTTAATATAATCCAGAAAATCACTGTTGGCAATATCTTCATACGAAATATTGATACTGAATTCAAAATCCAAATTCTCAAACTCTTTAAACGATTTTTGAATAACTGCTTTGGTGATTTTATGGTATTGATTGGATTTTTTAGAAATATCCAAAAAGAAAAAAGGTGAAATAATGCTGTCATCATCAATCATACGCACCAAACACTCATATTTATCGACTTTGAGCGTTTTATTGTTAATAAGTGGTTGATAATAGACAATAATATTATCTTTAGACAGAGCTGTTTTAAGCTTTTTCGTCCAAATCATATTGTTTTGATACTCTTTTAAATTATCCAATTCGTCGTAAAAAACCAAATAATCTTTATGATCTTTTTTGGCAGCTTGTAAGGCTAAATCTGCGGTGATAAGTTTGTTATTTTTCACTGAAAATGAAATTCCTGCGGTAACTCGGGCATCGAGTTCATATTGATCGAGTGAGTAGACTTGTTTTTCAATGCGTTCAATGATTTGAATAACCGTTTGCGTAAACTCTTTTTTCTTTGAACTGGTGTTGGCAATAGCATAAATATCGGCTGGGAATTTGTAGAGTTTCATGTAACTAAAGGCTTCTATCTCTTCTAAAATGATATTGGCAATGTTAGTGAGGATTAAATCACCAATTTTATGCCCATAAAAATCATTGATTTCTTTAAATGAGTTAATATCAATAACCGCAATAGATTGAATCTCCTCTTCTCCGTATCGTAAATCATGAATGAGTTTACTTCGGTTTTCCAGTTTCGTTAAACCATCGGTATATAAAATGGTCTTAATTTCTACTTCATGGTCTATTTCTTTGGTGATATCTTGAAATTGAACAAAATAAATATTATGCTCTTTTAAATATGTGGTATAGACTTTATGAGTGTGTCGTTTATCTTTGCTTGATGTAAAGAGTTCAAAACTATTGGATTGTTTTGATTTGTCAAACCAATTGTAATTGCTTTGTTTAAAAAGATGGTTCGTATCATGACAAAACAGTTCATCGAGTTTTGCGCGTGTTTCATCTAAATCGCTGAGTTGCATAATACCTAAAAGATTAAGTAGGTGTTCATTGGCAAAAATAATTGTATCGTGCTTGATTAAACAAGCAGGATGAATATTTGAATTTATAATTGAAGTTGTAAATTCATCAAATTGAGATGCCATATAATATAACCTTTCTATGAATTCTAAATTTTACAGAAATAATAATTAAATTATTATTTATCCGAAAATTTTAATGGCATTTTTTAAATCTTCTTGCGTATCAATTCCAAAGGATTTGGAACTTACTTCCACCATTGCAATGGTGTGTCCAAAATAGATGGCGCGTAATTGTTCGAGTTTTTCAATGTGTTCAAGCGGAGCACTTTTGAGTAAACAAAAAGCATTGAGTGTTTTTTTGGTAAAACCATAAATGCCCAAATGCCCACAATACGAAGAATTCTCATGATGGTCTCGATGATACGGAATTTTGCTGCGCGAAAAATAGATGGCATTGTTGTTATTGTCCAATAACACTTTCACATGGTTGGGGTCATCGGCTAATTCTGAACTGATTTTTTTATGACAACTCACCATCATAATATCTTCATTGTTCTTTTTAATTTGTTTGACTCTGTCAATAACGCTTTGCACAACGTCAGGCTCAATAAAAGGCTCATCGGCTTGAACATTGATAATGACTTCATCTTCCGCCAAATCTAAAAGTGTCGCAGCTTCGTTGATTCTATCGGTACCACTTTGATGTAAAGAAGACGTCATAACTGCTTCAAAGCCATGTTGTTTCGCCAATTCTACGACTTCAAGACTATCGGTTGCAATAACAACTTTGTCCAAAGAACTGACTTGTTTGGCTGTTCGTATGACCATGGGTAAACCCAAAATATCCACTAAAATTTTATTTTCAAAACGGCTGGAGTTCAGCCTTGCTGGAATGATTATCATTGTATACCTTTTATTATTTTATGGGAAGTTTTATTATAAATCGTGCACCGGTGTTATGATTTGTAGCTTCAATGCTACCATTTAAGTGCGTTTCTATTATGATTTTACACGTATAAAGTCCTAAACCTACGCCATGTTGAGACTCTTTGGTGCTAAAGTAGGGTTCAAAAATACGCTCAATTATATCCTCTTTTATGCCTTTACCATTGTCGCTGATTTCAAAATAAATGGTGTCGTCTTTAAAATACTCTTTGAGCTTAATTACCCCATTTTTAACACTGTTTCGTAAAATGGCCTCTTTGGCATTGATGAGTAAATTTAAAAGAATCGTCGTAAGTTCATTTTCATAGGTTTCAAACAAAGGCGTCTCTTCCATGATATCTTTTAAAAAGTCGATGTTTTGTGTCTCTTTGTCATTTTTAAATATTTCAATGGCTTTATTGACGATTGCACTGGCATTCACCTCTTTTTTCTTACTTTTTAAATTCACATAATTTTGAAACTCTTCAATGGTTTGTGAAAGTTGTGCAGCCGTATTTTTAATGTTGTCTAAAACCGTCACCACTTCTTCTGCTTTGGGTTCTAAATCCATAGAGTATTGTAATTCCAGTTTTTGGGCTTGTATGGAGATAATATTCAAAGGTTGTCTCCATTCATGGGAAACCATTTGTAAAGTTTCTGCCATAACGGCCAGTTTTGATTGTTGCATTAAGATTCTGTCTTTTTGTTTGATTTCATCTTGGGCAAGAGAGACTTGATTGGTCAAGTTTTGTTTTTGAGAGGTCAAGGTTAACTCAGTCGTAATATCGAACATTAAGTAGGTTAATCCTGTAATATCACCATATTTATTGAAAATGGGTTTAACTTTGACATCGACCCAAAAAAAGCTGTTGTCTTTTTTAACACACTTGAGTTTTCCTGCCCACTCTTTATCTTTTTTAACAGACGCAACCAGCTCTTCCAGAAAGTTCTCTTTGCTGTTTTGAAAAATGACTTCATTTTGTTTTTTAGCAATTAAATCTTCTTTGGTGTAGCCACTTAACATACAAAAAGCCGAACTGACTTTGCTAATCGTATCATCAATACTTGTGTGAGAAGAAAGGACATATTTATCCAAAATTTCATCATCAGAAATTTGTTTGGTAATATCTTTGGCACTGACCACGAAAAACTGTTTATTGAGCATCAAAGAGATGGTAATTTGTAAGTACACTTTTTGTTTGTCTTTTCTTTGACATACTACGTGAACTTCACTGGAATAACGATTTTCTATATTCTTTTCGAGCAATTCTTTAAAATCATTTTTATACTCCTCTAAAATCAGCGATTCAAAGGTAAATTGCAAAAGCTCTTCTTTTGGATAGCCTAAAATAGGGGAGAAAGCCATATTAACATAGATAAATTTACTTTGCTTATCAATAATTCCAATCCCATCCCAGGAGTTATTTACAATCTCTCGTAGTTCATTATTGCTTCGTTTTAGCTTTTCAACCTCAGGTGACATCATTACTCCCGATATAAAATTATTTTATCATTTAAGTGAATTTATTATATTATATTTATACTAAAAAAAGGAAAAATATTAATGTTACAAAAGAATGATATTGCATTAAATGACAAAACAATTACCATCATAGATACCTTTGGCTTTTTATTTCGTAGTTATTTCGCCCTTCCTCCGCTTAAATCAAAAACAGGATTTCCTACGGGATTATTGACAGGATTTATGAATTTTGTACTGAATATTGGAAAAGATTTTCAAACCGATTATATTGTTTTTGCGCTTGATTCCCCCGGTGGAACATTTAGAAATGAGTTATACGACCAATACAAAGCACACCGACAAGAAGTCCCCCAAGATTTATTAACACAACTTCCTATTGCCATTTCTTGGATAGAGAAAATGGGGTTTAAAACCGCTTCAAAAGTGGGTTTTGAAGCCGATGATATTGTGGCTTCCATTGCACACGATGCCAGATTAAAAGGGTTAAAAGTAAGAATAGTCAGTCACGATAAAGACTTGTATCAGCTCATTGATGACGATATGATTTTTTTGTTTGACCCCATTAAAAAAGAGATTATCAATGAAGATAAGTGTATTGCAAAATATGGGATTAAACCTGTACAATTCATAGATTATCAAGCGTTAATTGGAGACAGTGCCGATAACATTCCAGGAGTTAAAGGAGTGGGAGCAAAAACTGCCCAAGCCCTATTA
>JBAYZM010000035.1:0-14068 GCA_041672515.1 Arcobacteraceae bacterium | reverse complement strand
ACTTAATGGACCTTCCACAATAATGGCATCGGGTAATTTGTTGTATCGTTTCCATTTTTTACAAATCAGTCTTAACGCACGAGCACTAGAGACAATAGGTATTAAGGCAACATCAGGATAATTTTTTGTAAATTCTGGCATATTCGTAGGAATTCCAGCTCCTGTAATAATAATATTTACTCCTGCTTCACACGCGTCTTGGACAATTCTGCCATAGTCGTTACAGGCATATAAAATATTTGCAGCCAATGGGGCATCTCCACAAATCTTTCGTGCATTTTTTATAATCTCAAAAAGGGCTTCTCGTGAGTAGAAATTAATGGCATCCACGGGCTTATCTTTGGCTAATTTTTTAGAAAACTCTTTATTTTGGTAATAGCCTGTTCCCACAGCACTAATAACCCCTAAACCACCCTCTAAACTAACATTGCCTGCTAATTTATCCCAACTGATACCAACACCCATTCCACCTTGAATAATGGGATGTTTTATACTGTATTTACCTATTTTCAATTGTTGCCTTTTACAATAACTTTGGCGAAACCTTTTTTACCTTTTTGTAAAATGTATTCACCTTGCGTTAAATTCATTTTGTCATCAACCAGTTTTTCTTGGTTGATTTTAACTGCTCCACCTGCAATGTCTCGTCTGGCTTGAGAGGTTGATGTTTCTAACCCAATATCAACAAGCACTTGACAAATCCAACTGTTTGCTGGAACTTCAAACTCTTGAATATCACTTGGAATCTCTTTTTGTGCAAAAATCTTTTTAAACTCTTCACACGCTCGTTCACCTGCACCATTTCCATGATACCTTTCAACCAATTCCATGGCTAAAGCATCTTTGACTTTTTTAGGATGTAAAGTTCCCTCTTCAACCCCTTTTTTTAACGCTTTAATCTCTTCTAAAGATTGAGTTGAAAGCAATTCATAGTAACGCCACATCAGTTCATCACTAATAGACAATACTTTACCAAACATATCATTAGCATTGTCTGTAACACCGATGTAATTTCCTAAAGATTTACTCATTTTTTGTACGCCATCTAAACCTTCTAAGATAGGCATCATTAAAACCGCTTGTTGTTTGTTACAGTTATACGCTTTTTGAAGTGTTCGTCCCATAAGTAAGTTAAATTTTTGGTCTGTTCCACCAATTTCAATGTCCGATTTTAAATGTACCGAATCATATCCTTGAAGCAAGGGATAAGTAAATTCACTCACCGCAATTGGGGTATTTGCTGCATATCGTTTTGAAAAGTCATCTCGTTCAAGCATTCGAGCAACCGTTAAATTAGAAGCTAAGGCAATAAGTCCAGCTGCTCCTAAGTCATTTAACCAACTGGAGTTAAAAACCACTTCGGTTTTATTTTCATCTAAAATCTTAAATACTTGCTCTTTATAGCTTTGTGCATTTTGTAAGACTTGTTCGGTGGTTAAAATTTTTCTGGTTTCACTTTTTCCTGTGGGGTCTCCAATACTGGCGGTAAAATCTCCAATTAAAAATTGAACAATACCTCCAAATTTTTGAAACGTTGCCAATTTTTGTAAAAGAACGGTATGTCCAAGGTGTAAATCCGGTGCTGTTGGGTCAAATCCTGCTTTAACATAATAATGAGTGCCATGTTCATAAAAATTTTTCAGTAATTTAAGGATGGCTTCTTCATCGATAATTTCGAAGCTTCCTCTTTGTATTTCAGCTAAAGCCGTTTGTATTTGTTTTTCCATCTAATTGTAATCCTCAAAAAATATTATTTATAGGCATCTTTTTTAGAAAAAAAGTCAATCACTTTGACTTTTTTTTGTATGAGTTTTTTCACTTCTTCCAAATTGCCATTATTGATTTCAAACTCTATATCACAATATTGCACATAGGAGTGTTTTTCTCTTCCATATTCAACACCTAAAATGTATATTTCATACTGTGCCATATATGAAAGCAGTTTTGCAAGTTCGCCTCGTGTGTTGGGTAAACTGACCACCATTTTGTATTGATAAATGGTGTCTTTTATCCAAGAACAAAAAAGCATGGGCTGATGTGTTTTAATCTTTACATAGGCTTTATCACACATTTGATGGTGAATAATCGCTTTGTTTGCTTCTTTAAAAGCAACAATGTCATCCCCAAATTTTGGATGACAACAATGGTCAAATAATACTGAATTTATACTAAAATTTGAATATATTAAGATGTTGTCAAATTTATACTCTTTGAGTTTTCTGTTAATTAAGGTCAAACGTGCTACAAAACTTTTGGTTTTAGAAATATTGGTTTCAATTCGTTTTTTAATATTTCGTAAATAATCAATGGTGCTTGGAACTTTAAAAAGCGATTTTTGTGGGAACTCTTCGGTAATGTTTTTTGTATAGCGTGAGAAAACTGTATCAATAATATTTTTACCATACAGTTCATTGATCTCTTTTTGTCGATGTGAACATAAAAACTTGATGTGTTTTTTGGCACGACTGGTTTTGACCATATCCATCCAAGAACATCTTGCAATGGGGTAAGCTGCTGTTGTAATACTGACAATATCAGAGCTTTTGAGTTCGGTTAAAAGAGGCAATTTGACTTTATTAATAAAACATTCAAGGGCATTGCTTCCTACGTCAGTGTGTACAGCAAATGCAAAATCATACGCTGTTGCACCTCGTGGAAGCGTATAAATATCGCCTTTAGGAGAATACACAACAATGTCTTCTGAATACAAATCTTGTTTGGTGTCGTGGTAGAACTCTTCAATGTTTTGATTAGAAAATTCCAATGATTTTAACCAATTTAAGTTCGGTGATTGTCCCACACCATTTTTATATTTCCAATGCGCTGCAATCCCAAATTCGGCGACTTTATGCATATTAAATGTACGTATTTGCACTTCATAGATTTTTGAGTTATAAAATACCGTGGTATGAATGGTTTGATAACCATTTTCTTTAGGTGTCGCAATATAGTCTTTAAATCGGGCAATTAAAGGTTTGTATTCTAAGTGCATCACCCCTAAAACTTTATAGCAATCAATATCATCATCGACCAAAATACGAATGGCTAAAAGATCCAATACTTCGTCAATATTGACGCCTTTTCTTTGCATTTTCATGTAAATAGAGTAGTAGTGTTTGACGCGTGAAATAATCTTTATTTTGCTGGGATCAAAGCCATTTTTTTCCAATAAACTGGTGGTATTGGAGATAAATTTATTAAACGTGAGTTGAATTTTATGTTGATGTTCTTGAATAAAGGTATCAATTTTTTCATACTCTTTGGGATAGACATAAAAAAATGATAAATCTTCTAAGGCATTTTTAAGTGCAGAAATCCCCAGTCGATGGGCAATAGGAACATACACAACCAACGTTTCTTCCGCAATACGTATTTGTTTTTCATGCGGTAAAGCTTGAAGAGTAAGCATATTGTGGAGTCTATCACACAGTTTAACAATCAAAACACGGACATCATCAATAGAGGCAATTAACATTTTTCTAAAACTTAATGCTGAAGCAATTAATTTTGTGTTGGTACTATTTGCAGGAGCTAACTCATGTTCTCGTATCTCTACAATTTTGGTTAAACCATCCACAATATGGGCAATATCTTCACCCCACGTCTCTTTGACAAAACCTAAGGTATAGGAAGTGTCTTCAACCACATCGTGCAATATGGCAGCGGCTACTACGGCTTCATCTTGATTAAAGTGTGCCGTAATTGTTGCCACTAAAATAGGGTGAACACTGTAGGGCTCTCCACTTTTTCGGTATTGTCCTTCATGGGCTTTAATCGAAAATTCGATAATCTCTTGCAGTTTTGGGGTCAGTGTAATTTGGGATTGTAACTCTTCTAAAGCTTTTTCAATGGTGTTAATTGTGGGCAGTTTTTTTAAAAATGGATCCATAGGGTTCAACGAAGTTATAAAAGAAGAGGTGTTCACCTCTTTTTTTATTTTTTGTTTACGATACTTTCAATAATTAATAATCCATTGGCAATTTCATCAATGGCAATGTCTGTATATTTCATATTTTGTGTATTTTTTTCCAATAAAGGTTTAGCACCTTTACTTAATTCATCGGCTCTTTGACCTACTGCAACAGATAAAATATATCGGTCATTGTTAACTCGTTCCAGTGCTTTTGACATTCTTTCTTCTAATCTCATGTGTTCCTCTTTTTCGTGTATTTATTTAACAATTGAGCATTTACTTAAATCACCGTTGATGATTTTTAATAAATTCCCTTTTTCATTCATGTTTGCAACCACGATTGGCAATTTGTTGTCTTTTGCCAATGCAATAGCCGTATCATCCATAACTTTAATATGGTCTTCTAAAGCTTGGTCATACGTAATGGTGTCTAACTTAACCGCATCAGGATATTTCATAGGGTCTTTATCGTAAATACCATCAACTTTAGTCGCTTTAATAAGCATTGCAGCATCAATTTCTGTTGCTCTTAATGTCGCTGCGGTATCCGTTGTAAAATATGGGTTTCCTGTTCCTGCACTGAAAATAACCACTCTTCCTTTTTCAAGGTGTCGTCTTGCTTTTTTAACAATAAATGGTTCAGCAATTTGCTCCATTTTAATGGCAGTTTGTAATCGTGCATTTAAACCTTTATGTTCTAAGGCTTCTTGCATTGCAATTCCGTTGACAACGGTTGCTAACATTCCCATATAATCAGCACTTGTTCTTTTAATCACTCCATCCGCAGCAGCAGTAACACCTCGAATGATGTTTCCTCCACCAATTACAATACCTACTTCGATATTGTTATCGACTAACTCTTTAATTTCTTCAGCAATGTAGTCTAAAATTTGAGTATCAATACCATAACCTTCTTCACCAGCTAATGCCTCACCAGAAAATTTAACAAGTACTCTTTTGTTCATTGATATCCTTTGGTTCATTTGGTATAATTGTGCGATTGTAGCCAATCTTTGATTAACAAATACTTAGGCTTCATCTAACTCAATGCCCATTCATAAAAGGGACGCACTTCAACTTTAACCGTATCAATAAAAAAGGTTTGAGTATTCCCAATGGTAATAATAAAAACTTCTTTAATTTCACACTCTTTTATCTGTAAAGCCACTCTTTTTTTAATCGTGGCAATGAGCATATCATTGAAAAATGGAATCGAAAAAATAATGGCTTTTTTGCTTTTAATATAAAAATCAATGCTTTCAAGATAATAAATCTCTTTGTATTTGTTATTTAACTCTAAAAATACCATATTGGTAAACTCATTTTTAAACTTTTTTGTATGAGAAATAGCACTTAAAAAGCCATGATTGTAACAGTAGAGTTTTTTTACGGCTTTGGGCTGATTGTATTTTTCAATAAAAAAAAGCATACGATTGTGTTCGTAGTGTTTGCACAAAGCATAAAAGCTGTCTTTGGAGATTTTTATTCGATTTTTAAGTGTAATAAAAAGTTGATAAACCGATTTTTTTTCATCAATGGCTTCAAATAAAACTCTTAAAATCTCTAAATTGCTTAAATTGTGGGCAAACGTTTTTAAAATATCTTGAATGTGTTTGATTTTTTTATTTTCATCAATAAGAATAATTTCAGGTAAATTGCCATATTTAAAAAAATGGTTAAACGCATTGGTAATATTTTGGTGTTTGTTATCGTGCAGTAAAAACTCTTCAAAATCCAATGAATTAATCGCCAACGTTTTAAACCCTTTTAGATTTTTTTGTTGACTTGTGGTAATAATAACCGAATCGACAATGGGAAATTCAAAATCAAATTCAAACTCTTCGATGACCAAAACTTTAATGGGATGTTGTTTGACAAAAAGAGCTAAATTCTGGGCAATTTCTTCTTTGTTATTGCGCAAATCGCTTAAATCCAAATACAAATAATTTTCACTTTTAAAATTGGATAAGTAATCAAAAATAAGATAACTTTTCCCACATTTAGGAGGACCTGTTAAAATGGTTTTTGGGTGCGTAATACGGGTTTTTCTCTCAAAAAAGTTTATTTTATTAAACTCTATTTCATAACAAGCTTCAAGTGTTTTCATTGACGGTTGGCTAATTTTACGGCTTCTTTTACAGCATTTAAATAACTTTTGGCATGCGCTTTGTGTTTGTATGCAATATCAAACGCTGTACCATGATCCACAGAAGTGCGGATAATGGGCAAGTTTAAACTGATATTGATGCTTTCTTCAAAATAGAGTGTTTTTAAAGGAATTAAACCTTGGTCGTGGTACATGGCAATAAAATATTTATAGTTTTTTCTTGAGTGTGGAGTAAATGCGGTATCGGGTACGAGAGGTTGAGTGAAGACCTCTTTATCCAGTTTCTTATTGACATACTTAACGGCTTTTTTTATCTTTTTCTCTTCATTTCCCAATACGCCGTTGTCACTAGCATGAGGATTTAACCCCAAAAGTGCGACTTGTTTTTTGGGTTTTACACACGCATAAAAATCCAATAAAAAGGTGATAAGTTTTTCCGTTTTAACTAATTTTGGCACATTTTTTAAAGCCACATGTTCGGTAAAAAGAGCAACAAACATCTCTTTACACCCCAACATCATAATGGCATCTTTCTTAAAATAGCTACGTAAAAGGTCAGTATGTCCTTTGTATTTGATATTGGCTTTGCTCCAAGCCTCTTTGTTAATAGGCAAAGTTACGACCGCTTTTGTTTTTTTATCTTGGGTAAGTTTAATGGCATCTAAAAAAGAGTTAAATGAGAACTCCCCACTTTTGGCACACACCAAACCTGGGCGAATTCTAAAAACTCCCTGCGTTTCATGCAGTTTAAAATCATAAGGAATTTTAACATTAAGCAGTTTGGCGGCTTGTTGCAGTAACAAGTGGTTGATACAATAAATAGGTTGGCATACTTTTTTGAGTTTTTCATGATTCAACAGTGCCAACTCAATGCCAACGCCGTTTAAATCACCCATACTAATAGCCAAAGTGGGTTTGTTTTTTGAGGTAGTTGCCATCTATTTTTTTCTTTGGAGTAAATTTTTCATATCCACAATCGCTGTTTGTAAGCCTGTAAAAACAGAACGTGCAATAATACTTTGCCCAATATTTAACTCTTCTATGGCTTTGATTTGGGTGATTAGTTCAACATTTTGATAATTCAATCCATGTCCGGCTGCAACTTTGAGTCCCAACTTTTTGGCGTCTTTGGAAGCGGTTTTAATGTTTTTAAGACTGATATCAAGAAGTTTCTTTAACTCTTCACGGCTGAGTTCAAGTTCCTTAATACTGTGTGGAGAGTTGTGCAAATTTAAATACAACATGGCATAAATATTGGCAAAACTTCCCGTATGAAGTTCAACCCATTCCACATTGAGTTCTGATGAAAGTTCAATGACCTCTTTATAGGGGTCAATAAAGAGTGAAACTTCGATTTCATGGTTATGCAACTTTTGAATAGCTTGTTGGATTTTCTCAAAATTGTGTTTTAAATTCAATCCCCCTTCCGTGGTGACTTCATTTCGGTTTTCAGGAACCAACGTTGCTCGGTGTGGCTTTAGTTTACAAACGATGTCAATAATATCCTCGTTAATAGAACACTCTAAATTAACGGGTAAGGCACTTTGCTTAATAATATTCATAGCGTCAGTGTCATTGATATGCCGTCGGTCTTCTCGTAAGTGAATGGTAATTTGATTTGCTCCACTTAGTTTGCAAATATTCAAAGCATCGATAGGACTTGGGTCATTAATTTTCCGAGCTTCCCTTAAAACAGCAATGTGGTCAATGTTTACGCCTAATAACATACGATATCCTTTAAAACTCTTTTCGTTATAATATCCAAAGTTTTATAAAACAAATGGAGAGCCTTTGCAGTTAAAAACCAAAACAAAAAAAATAGGCGTGTATGTTATATCGCTTCTGTTAATTATGATAAGTACCAGTGCGTTGTATATCTTTTTCCCCCAATCTTTAGAGAGTATTGACAACCGGTTTAGGGATTATATGTTTATATTACGAGGAGAGATTCCGCAAAATGATAAAGTGGTTATTGTGGATATCGATGAAAAATCCTTAAAACAAATAGGGCAGTGGCCTTGGAGTCGAGATGTGCTATCGACCCTTTTGGAAAACTTAACCCAAGCAGGCGTTGCCATTATTGGATTCGATATTGTTTTTGCCGAAGAAGACAGAACTTCACCGCATAAAATTTTAAATAAATACCATATTACCCAAAAAAATATTCCCAATTACGATGAACAATTTGCCCAAACTGTGGCAAATACTCCCACGATTTTAGGGTACCAGTTTCAATTAAATGATACGGATTTTATCGAAGAAAAATCTCCTCAAATTCCGGCTATTTTTGTTGAAAAAAACCGCAGTTTTGAACAAGATTATGTCATTACGGGCAAAGGAACTATTTTAAATATTCCTTTGGTACAAGACAACTCCTATTCAAGTGGATTTTTCAATAATGTTCCCGATGAATCGGGCATTATTCGTTCGGTTCCTTTGGTGATACGTTACAATGAACAACTCTATCCTTCTTTGGCGTTTGAACTCTTACGTGCTGCTTTGGATGTCAAAAAAGTCGTGGTCAATTACAATGATTTGGGTGTTCAAGATGTTACTTTGGGAGATATTACAATTCCAACTGATCGATACGGAAGAATCATTGTCAACTATCGAGGAAAAGAAAAAACGTTCAAATACGTTTCAGCTGCAGATATTGTGAACAATACTTTTAATCCTGCGGATATTGAAGGAAAAGTGGTGTTAATTGGTACAAGTGCAGCAGGACTTTTTGACTTACGAGCAACGCCTTTTGAGTCCGTATTTCCAGGGGTTGAAGTACATGCTAACGTGATTGACAATATTTTACAAGGCGATTTTTTGTACAAACCATCGTGGGCTGATGGTGCAAATATAGTGCATATTTTGGTGTTAACTTTGTTGGTATTTTTAGTCATTATTAATTTAAATATCTATTTCATTCCCTTAGCTTTTGCCGCATTTTTAGCAGCAGATGTCTCTTTGATTTATTATATGCTTTTTTATGATGGGATTATTTTAAATATCTTTTTCCCCATTTTTACAGTCGTAGTAACCGGAGCCGTGGCTATTTTGGTCAATTATTTATTTGAGATACGACAAAGTAATTTAATCAAAAATAAATTTGCTTCTAAAGTTTCCCCTAAAGTTATGGAAGATTTACTGAAAAATGAAAACAATACACTGCAAGGACAATCCAAAGAGGTGACCGTATTTTTCTCCGATGTTCGAGGCTTTACCAATATTTCAGAAGCCATGCCCAATGCTCAAGCACTCATTGAGTATTTAAATGAGTACATGGAACCCATGAGTGATATTATCATGAAACATGAAGGAACGATTGATAAATTCATAGGTGATGCAATTATGGCATATTGGAATGCCCCAAGTGATGTAAAAAATCATCAAGATAAAGCCGTAAAAGCTTCATTGGAGCAAATTAAACATTTAAAAATACTCAATGAAAAACTGATTCGTGAAAATAAACCTACCATTGATATTGGCATTGGGTTAAATTGTGGAGTTGCTGTTGTTGGAGAAATGGGAAGCAGTGGACGAAGTGATTATACAGTTATTGGTGACCCTATTAACTTAGGGGCAAGACTGGAATCGTTGTGTAAATATTATGATTCAAAACTCAATATTTCTAATTTTATGAAAGAGAATTTAAAAGAACAATACATTCTAAGATTTTTAGATTTAGTCAAAGTTAAAGGGAAAACAGAACCTGTAGAGATTTGGCAAGTGTTGGATTTTGGAAGTGCAACGGGGGCTTTAAAAGAAGAGATAGAAACTTATCATGCTGCGATTGAATGGTATAAAAGCTCGCAGTTTGAAAAAGCTTTGGAAGCCTTTAAAACACTTGAAAGTAATCCTTTAAAAACCAATAAGAATATTTATAAGATGTATATTGAAAGATGTGAACACTACATTCAAACCCCGCCAATGAATTTTGACGGCGTGTTTGAACACACTTCTAAAGGGTAAAAATAAAAATTTAAAGCTAAGAACTTATTATCTTTTAGCTTTAAATACTCCAGAGGCTTGGAGGTTATCTTCATTGACTAAGTTGAATTTTCCCCCAACACTTTGCGCATTTGGACCATAAAATTGTCCATCAATAGAGCCACTGGTTAAATCGCCACTTCCTCCTGTTCCAGTTATATTTGTAGTGTTAAATCCTGAGGTTGAAATAACACTGGTTCCTTCACTATTTATTGTAGCATGCCATTCCCCACCACTATTGATTTCTTGAAAATTCATAGTTCCTGAAAAAGTTCCCGCTCCAAAATCAATAGTCAATGAGATGTTATTCATACTGTCCATCGCTATTGCTGCAGTACGATTTCCATCATTAATACTTCCTAGGACATTTCCTGAATAGGTGTAACTTGTACTGTTGTTAATTAAGTCTTGAATTGTTGCTGTTGGAGTAACTTCTCCTGCCACCCAAGTTGAGTATTGATCAACATAGAAAAGATGGTCTTTTGTAGTTTGGTCATCAAAGGCTGTGGCTGTCCAATATCCCCAAGAACTGTAGTCTTCTGTATCGTAACTTAAGGTATTATTTACGGAATCATAACTGTCTGGAATAGTAAAAAACCAGCTGCTGTTTGAAGAAATGGATTGCGATGAAGTAGTTGAAAATGTTGAGAAGAGGGCTCCAAATTTATCGCTGTCTATATAGTACGAACTTAAGTTCGCATTACTCGCATTTACACCCCAATTCCAAGTGCTATCTGTTGACGTTCCACTTCCTGTAATGGCAGCTGTACTTTTATCGATGGCAAAAGAAAAATCTGAACTTACTCCAGTATAACCACTGCCGGAATAAGAATCATAAATATCATCATAAGTTCCATTAAATGCAAAACCTGTTAAATATCCATCCATTGTAACAGAACCAGTTGGATTGGTTGCTGTGGTGGTATTATTTAAGTATGAGGCAGAAACTAAAGAAGTATCTGTATAGGCTTGATAGTTCTCATATTTTTTTCCTATTGCTTCTAAACCTAAGCCTTGAAGCTCGCTTCCATATAAAGAACCTGTAATTGTATCTATGTGACTATCTTGATATAAATTCATGTCATTACGGAATGCTTGATTATAATATTTTCCACTGATTGTACCATCTGTATTTAATTTAAAAACAGAAAAATTGGCACCAAATTCAGTAGCGTCAAGATAATCATCTGTGTCCATAAAAATACTTTTATTGGTACTGTTTAAATAAATTGAACCCAGTTCACCAGTACGTATTTCACCACTAGTATATCCTGAATTACTAGCTGTGAGTTCAAATTCATTTAATATTGAATATTGATAAATTTTCCCCGTTTGTAAAGCACTCATCGTAGGTGCTTTCCCCGCGTAGGCAAGTTTAGCTATTTCATAAGAATACGTACTTTGTCCAACTTCACGTAAATCGGAATGGTATTGACTTAAGACAATAAATTCTCCTTTATTATCATAAATAATAGTAGTTTGAATTGAATCTGTAAAGGTTTCCATATCAGTTACAATGGTTTGATTCACTGTATCTTCTACTTCTAGGATACTTGAATAGCTGTATGGAGTACTTGCATCATCAAAATATAAAGTCGTCAGTGTTGTGTAATCTGAATTTTCAGATTTATATTCTAATAAAGTTCTTAACTGTCCATGCTCATTGTTTCCTTGAGAAGTTAATTTGATGCTACTTGTTGTATTATTAACGGTATCTCCTGGGGTAGTTAAGCTTAGTTCTCTTCCTTTAAAGGCATTATCATCCGTTTTGCTTACAGTATTATCAAGTTCTTTTTGTTTATCTTTATCAGTAATAGATTTAGGGTCAACCTGTTTTAAAACATTAACAACATCAGGTGCCTCTTGTTGTTCAATAGGCGTTGGTGTAGCATTAAAAGAGTCATCATCGTTCTCTTCTTGTTTTGCTGTCTCTTCTTTTTTTACAGCTTCCGGATTGTTTTTTTCTTCAAGAACTTTTTGTTCATTTTTCTGCATGTCTGGATCGTTTGAACCCGAGCTCTCTTTTACTTTTTCTTTCTCTTGTTTGGTGGCTGTTCTTGGTGTGGTTGGTTTTTGGGTTCTTGAAGTAGTTATGATTTGATCTTTTTTAACAAAAACCTTTACCCCATTTGATTCAACTCCAATTTCACCGTCTTCACAAAAAACACTATTTTCATCGCCTCCAAAAATAGTTCCTCGAATTCCAATTGAAGCTGATTTTGTTAGTAACTTAAATTTTTCAGGATTTGCTTTTCCTATTTTTCCTGTAATAGTTCTAAAGGTTCCTTCGACGACATTAAAATTGGCTTCTGCTTTTTTATTTTGTTCATCAAAAACATATTCATTGACGTTTAACGTAGATTTTGCACCAATGGTAATAACGGTGTTGTCTGTAAAAATAAGTTGAACCTTGCCATCGGCTCCTGTTTTAATTTGGTCTGATTTTTCTAAAATAAAGTCATTTGAAGCTTTAATAGAAGCATTATTTCTAATAATATTCACTTCACCTTTAGATACCGCAATTTTTCCGATGTTAGCAAATAACAAAGAAAGAAATCCACTTAAGAATATGAGTAACAGTTTTTTCATCATTATCTCCTAGAATTGATACATGTAATTTAAGCCATAAATATCTTTATCATATTGATATTCTGCTTGATTTGAGTTCGTATTCCCTTTTGTATACTTCACATTAACCGATGAATTTTTAGAGAGTGTTCGTATTAAGGCAAGCGTAATGTTATTGGTAATATCTTCTCTTTGTGAACCAAAAAGAGCATTTTCTTGTTTATAATTACTCTCTTCATGCAAATACGCAATAGAACTTTTGTATAACTCATTAAAGGTGTACGAATAGGTTAAATTAAGTCCTTTTTTGTCTTTTGCAACATTGACATCAATACCACTGTTATCTTTTCTTTCTTCAGCATAGGTAACTGTAGAGTTGATTGAACTTTTATCAGTAAGAATTTTATAAAAACCAACTGAAACATCTTTTATATTGGAATCACTTTTTTCATTTCCAGAAATAAGATTTCGTTTTATTTTATACGTATAAGCATTATTAAACATTAAGGTGTCGCTTAAAAAACGGGTATATTTAAATCCTAAAGAACCTGCGTGTAAATAGGTTTCTGAAGCGTATCTTAGTCGTTCATAGCTTAGTGGGATAGAAAAACTGTATTTAGAAGCAGCATATGTTGGACCTGTTGTTAATGAGCTGAATTCTATGTTTTTTGAATGGGTTTCATCATATTGTTGAGCATACAATAAAAAGGTGCTGTCCCAACTGTAACCGCCCGTATCTCCAAAATCATATCGGTGATTTGCCATATACATTTGTTCAAAAAAATGATCGCTTTTTTTTTCACTATTAATGGCAATATCTCCTATTGTTGTAGGCAATAAATACTCTGTACCATAAACGCTGTTAACGTTGCTGTCATACTGAATCCCAAACATAAGTACTTGACTTAAAGCATGTCGTTGTGTCGCTTTTTCAATTTGAGTTAAAAATAAATCAATATTTTGTTTAATAGGATCAGGAACATTGGAGTTTCGGACTTTTTGAAATTCCATTTTTGCATCTTCATACATTTTTAACATATAAAGTGTTCGTGCAAATTCAAGTCGTGCTCGTGTGTGGTTGGGTTGAATAATCAAAACTCTTTCAAAGGCAGAGTATGCTTCTTGAAATTTTCCCAACTCAAAAGCACTGCGTCCTAAATAAAAGTTAAGTTTGCCAATGCTTTCTTCACTGGCATCTTCATTAGACAAATTCAAATCTTTTAGAATCAGATAACTGTTTTGAAAGTCTTTTTTTTCATAAGATTTTTGAGCATTGGTTAAGTTTTGCATTCCAATGTTATTGGCAAATAACAATCCGCAACATAATATGGACATTCCAACTATTTTTTTCATTTAACTTCACCTATTTTAAGTACACAAATTTCTTACATTGTGACATAAAGTTGTTAAAAAAATAATTAAATGAATTCTTTATTTAAGAGATGTGAATGGGTTGCTACACTAAATCTTTCAGTGTAGCAATATTGGCTGCGAGTTTA
>JBAYZM010000034.1:0-14216 GCA_041672515.1 Arcobacteraceae bacterium | reverse complement strand
TAATTACAGTCATTGCGGTCAAACAAATCAATATCTATGAAAAAGAAGTCGGTGCTCATGATGGCAAAGAAATCGTCATCGATGAACTCGCAGGTATGTGGTTGGCACTAAGCATTTGCAGTATCAATAACGACAATATGCTCTACTTAGCTCCTTTAGCCTTTATCTACTTCCGACTTTTTGACATTTGGAAACCTTCCATTATAGGACGAATTGACAAAAACGTAGAAGGTGGTTGGGGCGTAATGGGCGATGACATCGTTGCAGGAATTGCAGCTGGAATTGCTGCGAGTGCGACGTATCAAGGACTTCTTTACTTTTTATTGGTCTAGTTTTAAATAATCACTTCATATCGAACATTTGACCCAAAGTTTGAAGGCATCCATATTCAAGTAATATAGAGATATCTCAGATTGTTGTTACTTTATTAAGTACTTTTATTTGCCATTTATTTAAAGATTTTAAGCGGTGAATATCCCAAACTTTATTTTTTCTGCAATATATTCAATACTGTTTATAATTGGCATACAAAAAATGAAGAAACTAAAACACTTATAATAAGTAGAACTTAAAAAAAGGGATAAATTGTAAGGGAGTGGTAGAAATTCCGTGCTAAATATTAGCACGGAATGATAAAAAAAACTATTTAGTTTCTTCTTTTTTCTCTTCAGTAGCTACTGGAGCTTCTTCTTTTGTTTCTTCAGTTACAACTGGAGTTGCTACTTCTTCTTTTTTCTCTTCAACAGCTACTGGAGCTTCTTCTTTTGCAGTTTCTGGTGCTTGAACTGCAGGAGCTGCAGCTTCTTGAGCTGTTTCAGTAGCAACTGGTGCTGCTGCTTTTTCTTCTGTACAACCAGTTAATACTGCTAGTGCAATTACTGAACCTAATAAAATCTTTTTCATGGATGGCATCCTTTTTTATTTACATAATGTTTATTTTGTTTTATAAAAACAAGGGTGGAATTATACCAAAATTATTGGTAAAAAAAATTGAACAGTGTCATTTAATGACATAAAATTTTATAATTTCCTTCTTTCTATTTCACAATACTACGTATTTCTCGGATTAGTAAGGGAGTCAAAACAGATTATCACATTGTAAAATATGGTTATTTTAATGCTGACTGCAGACAATTTTATCTCAGAAAATCAAGATAATTTAATTTTATGGAAGCACATGGCGAAAAATCTGGTTTTTCTTTTTTGTTAAAATTAAAGTGGATTTAAGATTAAAACTATATAATTTCGACGTAAAAGATATAGAACTATTTTATATGTTTTATGCGGGAGTAGCTCAGTTGGCTAGAGCTTCTGCCTTCCAAGCAGATTGTCGCGAGTTCGAGTCTCGTCTCCCGCTCCATAAAACTACGCTTAGGCGTATTTTCTTAATTACTTTTCCCCTCTAAATTAATACAATAAATCATAATTTTACCTATTTCAGACTGTTTTAGCCCAAAACATTTCTATTTCAGTGGGCTAAATTCTATTCTTTTTGATATAATAATCTTTTAATTTAGGACAAACTATGAGCATTAAAAAAGTGATTGGAAGAAGAGAAGTTGTTTCTATTGTGGAACTGGAATTAAATGACATTGATGCAAAAATTGACACAGGTGCCGATTCAAATGCACTGCATTGTGATGATATTTTTATAGATGAAAATAACTTTGTTTATTTTAAACTTTTAGATGAAGTGCATCCTTCGTATCATGGAAAACAGATGAAAATGCCTCTTTATAAAGTCAAAAGAGTTAAAAGCTCAAACGGTGAAATGCAACTAAGACCCTCAATTAAAGTAACACTTGATTTTTTCGGAAAACAGTATAAAAGTGTTATTTCTTTAACCAACCGTGCAGATATGAAATATCCAATGCTTATTGGAAGACAATTTTTATGTAAAAGATTTTTAGTGGATGTCTCTTGCGATTATCTGACCAAAAAACTATAAAATACAAAGGCAAAAAATGAGAGTGTATGTATTATCAAGAAATCCAAGTTTATATTCAACGCGAAGATTAGTCGAAGCTGGTCAACAAAAAGGTTGGGAAGTTCGTGTTATTGATTATTTAAAATGCAGTATTGAAATTATGAAAAACGAATTAAAGATTAACTATTTGGGAAAAGAACTTCCAACTCCTGATGCGATTATTCCAAGAGTAGGGGCGAGCCGAACTTTTTATGGAGCTGCCATGGTGCGACACTTTGAAATGATGGACGTCTTTACCGTAACAGGAAGTTTGGCAATTAAACGAAGTCGAGATAAATTACGAAGTTTACAAATTTTGTCAAAAAATGGTGTGGATATGCCGAAAACGGTTTTTGCTTCTAATAAATCCAATGCGAAAGATGTAATTGCATTAAGTGGTGGAGCTCCATTGGTTTTAAAAATTTTAGAAGGAACTCAAGGCGTGGGAGTGGTTTTAGTCGACAGTGAAAAAGCTGCAAAATCGGTCTTGGACGCTTTTTATGGCATGGATGTTAATTTATTGGTGCAAGAGTATATTGAAGAAGCCGGTGGTGCCGATATTCGTGTGTTTATTGTTGGTGGCGAAATTGTAGGTGCCATGAAACGACAAGGAGCTGAAGGTGATTTTAGGTCAAACTTACATCAAGGTGGAAGTGCCAGTGCGTATAAACTTAACCGAAAAGAAAAAATGACAGCTTTAGCCGCTGCAAAAGCCATGGGGCTTGGAGTATGCGGGGTTGATATGATTCCTTCAAAACGAGGACCATTGGTTATGGAAGTGAACTCTTCTCCTGGACTTGAAGGAATAGAAAAATCAACCGGTATTGATATTGCGAGTAAAATCATGGGATACATTGAAAAAAATGTGAAACCAAAATGTGCGGTTAATCCTCAAAAAAGAAAGATCAAAAAAGATAATATTGGAGCATAATGGTAGCAAATAGTAAATTCGTTCTTGGAGGTATTGAGGTTCCAAGAGGAAGTAATATTACCATTAATTTAGAACTTCCTAAGCTCTACAATACCCCTACTCAACTTCCTGTAAGAGTTATACGAGGAAGAAAGAATGGTCCTGTTATATTTATCAGTGCGGCGATTCATGGGGATGAGTTAAATGGAATTGAAATTATTCGACGATTTAGAAAACTCAATATCATTGGAAAATTACGAGGAACGATTATTTTAGTGCCCATTGTCAATGTGTATGGCATTATGACTCTTTCACGCTATTTACCCGACAGAAGGGATTTAAATCGAAGTTTTCCTGGAAGTATCAAAGGTTCACTTGCCAGTAGAGTTGCCAAAATATTTTTTGATGAAATCGTCAGTAAATGCGATTTAGGCATCGATTTACACACCGCTTCAATTCATAAATCAAATCTTCCGCAAGTCAGAACCAATATAGATAATGAGTTTACCTTTCATCTGGCAAAAGCGTTTGAAGCGCCAGTTATTTTGCATTCAGAACTTAAAGATGGTTCTTTACGAGCTGTGGCACAAGAACAAGGTATTCCTATTTTACTGTATGAAGCAGGGGAAGCGTTGCGTTTTGATGAAACAAGCATTCGTATTGGGGTTAAAGGCATTGTAAATGTATTGCGAGCGAATAATATGCTTCCCAATATATTAAAAAGAAAATACACCAAATCGCCCATTGTTTCACGAATAAGCCAATGGATTCGTTCGAGCGATAGCGGAATGATTCGTACCATCAAAGCTTTAGGGGATACAGTCAAAGAAGATGAAATCATTGCATATATTGATGAGCCTTTAGGTGACAGAAGTTTTGAAATCAAAGCGATTTACGATGGTATTATTATTGGGAAATCTGAAATTCCTCTGGTTCAAGAGGGGGATGCCATTTTCCATATTGCGAAGTTAAAAAATTTAGAAAGCGCTGAAGAAAAAATAGAGTTTTTCAATGAAAATGCGATTGAACAAAGCGAATTTTATGAATTATATAATGAAGAGATAATCGAAGAATAAAACAATGTATCTGTTTAAAAATCCCAATCAACCAAAGGGCAATAATGTTTGATGTTAATCTTAATCCGTTCCACTTAAAAGATATTGAAAATGAGATTCACCCTTCCATTTTTATTAAAAATGACGCCTACGATGTGTTAATTATGCGATTGCCGTATAAGAGTCAAAAAAGCTTTAAAAATGAGAGTTATGCTTTTGTAGTAACCCAAACATCGTATTATTGGTACGATAAAATAAAAAAAGAGTTTACCGATTTGCATGATATTCAAGGCTTGTACTCCATTTTAAACGATAAAATAAATATTGCCATGCACATGACCTATAATTTGTACAATAAAATTGAACGCATTGAAGATGGATTTTATGAACATCGCTACATCAAACGATTCAATCATCAGTGGTTTTTTTACAAAAACAGTTTGATTAAAATCAATCGAGTTATCAGTAAAGCCATGGAAGCCTTGAAAATGTTTATTAAAGATTATAAAATCCAAGACGATTTTTTGGAGATTAACTTTAAAGATTTATTGGAACATTTAGAAAGAACCAGCAGAACAGCAGCGCATGCGTTAGAAAAATTAGACGCTTTGTATAACTTTTATGTCAGTAACAGCAATGAAAAGATGAATAAAACCATTTATGTACTGACGTTACTTTCAGGAATATTTTTACCCTTAAATTTAATTGTGGGTTTCTTTGGGATGAATACGAGTTCTTTGCCTTTTTCTGGTTCTGCGGGTGGAACCTATTTTGTGATGATGATTCTACTTTTGATGATTCTGGTCTCTTTTAGTATTATTGTGTATGTTAAAAAAATGAAAATAAAGGATTGAGTATGAAGTTGGGTGTTTCATCGTGTTTATTGGGCAATTTATGCCGTTATGATGGCGCTCATGCCAAAGATGAGTATATTGTCAAGATTTTACAAAACTATTTTGAACTTGTCCCTTATTGCCCCGAACATTTAGTATTTGGAACACCACGTGATACCATTCGTTTGGTGGAAATCAATGATACAATAAGGGTAAAAACCAATAAAGCCAACAGTGATGTTACGGATATTTTAGAGGATGTTTCCTTGAAATGTGCTCAAAAGATTCAGCAAGATAATGTGTGTGGATTTATTTTAAAATCAAAATCGCCAACATGTGGAATGGAGCGTGTCAAAGTTTATCAAGAAATCAATGCGCCTTGTGAAAAAAAAGGAGTGGGACTTTTTGCTCACCATATTAAAGATTTGTATCCTTTTTTGCCACTGGAAGAAGAGGGGCGCTTGCACGATGATTGGTTAAAAGAGAATTTCTTAATGCAAATTTTTGCCTACAAAGATTTGCATGAGTTTTTAGCGCAGAAACCTACCTTTAATGATTTGGTGGTGTTTCACACCCATTACAAATATTTAATTTACGCCAAATCTCAAACATCTTATAAACAACTGGGTAATATTGTAGCCAATCATGAAAAAAAATCTTTGGAAGAGGTTTTAAACAGCTATAAAATAGGTTTTTTAGAAGCCATTAGTTTAAAAGGGGATATTGCAAAAACCTACAATGTGTTGTTGCATATTTATGGGTATTTCAAAAAAGAGATTTCCAATGATGAAAAAGAGATTGTGTTAGCCACCCTTGAAGAGTATAAAGAGCAAATTATTCCTTTGATTGCTGTGATAAAAATCATTAATATTTATGTCACACGATTTAATATAGAGTATTTAAAAACACAAAAATTTTTAAATCCATATCCAAAAGAACTGGCACTTCGTTCAACTGTTTTGGCATATAAGTGAAAGAAATTCTTTGGTTTAGGCGAGATTTACGCCTTGAAGACAATGCTATTTTAGAGCATGCTTTGGGTGAAGTGTTGCCTATTTTTATTTTTGACCCCAATATTTTAGACCGTTTGCCCAAAGAGGATAAGCGGGTCAGTTTTATTTACAAAAGTGTTATGCAGTTAAAAAAACAGCTTCAATCAATTGATTTAGATTTGGCCATTTTTTATGGAAATCCCCAAGATATTTTTCAAGAATTACACAAAGAGGGTTTTAGTAAAGTTTTGTGTTCCGTTGATTTTGATGCGTATGCGATTAAAAGAGACAAAGAGATTGAAGCTATTTTGCCCATGCAACGTTTTTTAGACTCTTTTATTCTTGATCCCAAAGATCATTTAAAAAAAGACCATACGCCTTATAAAATGTTTACTCCTTTTTACAAAAGTTTACAGGGTATTTGGGAAGCTTCACACATTCAAGAGTATGAAAGAAACCTCAATCTAAAAAAAATCCAATGGGATTATTCGTCTTATCCTAGTCTAAAAACATTGGGTTTTGAAGAACAATCTTTGCCTTCATTTTTAGAAAAAACAGCGTTGGAATTGTTGGAAATTTTCAAAGAAAAAATAGAGGAGTATGAAAAAAATCGCGATTATTTTTATACAGATGCCACCTCAAAATTATCGGTGCATTTGCGTTTTGGTTTAATCTCTGCCAAACAAATATTTAACTTTGTTCGACAATTAAAAAGCTCATCGGGTGTGGAGTGTTTTATCAAAGAGCTGTTTTGGAGAGAGTTTTACAACTACATTTTGTATCATTTTCCCCAAAGTGAATTTGAAAATTTTAATGGTTCACCACTTCTTTGGCAAAACAGCGATGAGGCATTTCAAAAGTGGACCAATGCCCAAACGGGACTGCCTTTAATTGATGCTGCGATGCAACATCTCAATAAAACTGGTTTGATGCACAATCGATTGCGAATGGTAGTGGCTTCTTTTGCTACGAAGAATTTATTAATTCCTTGGAAACGGTGTGAAGCGTATTTTTCTTTAAAGTTGCTCGATTATGAAGTCTGTTCCAATGTGGGTTCTTGGCAGTGGGCTGCTAGTACGGGGGCGGATAGTGTTCCATATTTTAGAGTATTTAATCCGTATATTCAATCGAAGAAATTTGACAAAAATGGGATATTTATCCAAAGTGTATTAGGTCAATTAAAAGAAGTTGATGCTAAACTTCTGCATATAGAAAATGGTTTAGCCAATCATCTTTTTATTCATTATCCAAAGCCAATCGTTTTGATTGAGTTTTCACGAAAAAGAGCCATACAATTTTACAAAAATGTAGCCACTCTTTAAGAAATAATCGTTAGAATCGAATTGATGTATTCACTAAGGGGAAACGGAATGTTTTTAAATAAAATAATTGGTCTAATTTCAAAAGATATTGCAATTGATTTAGGTACGGCCAATATTGTGATTTGTATTAAAGACAAAGGAATTGTGGTCAATGAACCCTCCGTTGTTGCAGTTCAAGAAGACCGATTTGGGAAAAGAAAGATATTAGCCGTAGGGCAAGAAGCCAAACAGATGTTGGGTAAAACGCCACCGAATATTAAAGCGGTAAGACCAATTCAAGGCGGTGTTATTTCCGATTTTGAAATTACGGAAATTATAATTAAACATTTTATCAATAAAATTCATAATCGAAAATCCTTTATTAAACCACGGGTTATTATTTGTGTTCCGTTTGGAGTAACGCCTGTAGAGCGAAATGCGGTGCGAGATTCTGCGATTAATGCAGGAGCAAGAGAAGTTATTTTAATCGAAGAGCCAATGGCTGCAGCCATTGGAACAGGAATACCCGTAAGTGATCCACAGGGGTATATTATTGTCGATATTGGTGCAGGCACCACCGAAGTTGCTGTAACTTCTTTGGGCGGATTGGTTATTTGCAAAGCATCACGTGCTGCTGGGGATAAGTTTGATGAAGCCATTACCAATTATGTTCGACACAACTACAATTTGTATATTGGTGAAAAAACAGCAGAGCAAATAAAAATTGAAATTGGTTCGGCGATTAAACTGGGTGAAGAACTTAAAATAAAAGTCAATGGACGCGATAATTCGGGTTTTCTTACGACCATTGAATTAGGCAGTGAAGGGGTACGTTTTGCCATTGATGAGTTGCTCAAAGAGATTATTTTGGTTATTAAAAATGTTTTAGAAACCATTCCTCCAGATTTAGCAGCCGATGCGGTGGATAATGGCATCATTTTAACAGGAGGGGGTTCTTTGATTCGAGGATTAGATACGTATATTGCCAATACCATTAAACTGCCTGTGAAGTTATCCAATGAACCTCTTTTAGCCGTTGCTTATGGAATGAATGAAGTGATTAACAACGCCAAATTATTAAAAATCATTTTTAATGAATAATGAGCAGTTAATATCTGGTTAACTATTCGTTGGCTGGAAGTTAATTATTGGTAGGTATAATTTCTTCAGAGGTAAGTTTAGAAGCTTACTTGGATTTTTTTCATTCTCCCTCCTAAAAAAAAGCATCGTTTTTACGGTGCTTTTTTTATGTGTCAGTGCATTAACTTTTTATTAACTTTTGATTGTCATACGGTTAATGCTTATGTATTATAATTGTTTAATCAATAAGGAACAGCACAACTTATTGAAGCAGCAACAAGACTAAATTTCGAACTCCCTCCTTAATAAAATCAAGGCACCGCAAAGTCGGTGCCTTTTTTATGCACTTTTTGCTATACTTCCCAAATATAAAGCCAAGAAAGAACGTATGAAAAGAACATTTTTACAAAACTACAAACCATTGAATTTTAATTTTTACCAAAATAAAGAAGATTTTATTGTTACAGAAGAGCCAATACGGTTTACGAATAAAGGAAACTTTATTATTTTGAAAATCAAAAAAGAGAATTTAGGCACATGGGATTTACTCGAAAAGTTATCCAAAGGGCTAAATGTCTATGAACATGAGTTAGGTTACGCTGGACTCAAAGATAAACATGCAACCACCACGCAATATATTTCTATTCCTAAAAAATATTCCAAAGACATTAAAAAATTTAAACATGGAAAAATAACCATTTTAGAGAGTTGTTTGCACTCAAATAAACTCAATATCGGGGATTTAATCGGCAATCATTTTGCGATTAATTTACACGATGTCACCAAAGAAGATGTGATTGTTATTGAACAACGTCTTAAAGAGATTGCCAAAGTGGGAATGCCCAACTTCTTTGGTTTCCAACGATTTGGAAAAGATATCAAAGAGAATTTAGAAAAAGCTAAAAAAGTCATTGAGGGTGATTTAAAAATCAAAGACAGTAAACTTGAGAAAATGTTGATGTCGGCGTATCAAAGTGATTTGTTTAATCGATGGCTTGAACAACGCATTAAATTATCTAAAGAGAGTTTTCAACTTTTAAATGGGGATGTTTTTTTACAATTAAAAGATGAAAAACTCTTTACCCCTAAAGAGATTACCCCTGCAATTTTAGCCGATTTTGAAGCCAGAAAAATTGTTCCAACGGGATTATTATGTGGGCGAAATGTCTTTAGAAGTATGAGCCAAGCCAGAGTTATTGAAGAAAAATTTGATGATGAAATGGTGGTTTCAAAAGGGTTACGACGCGCTGCATTAGTATATCCTTCCAGCATTGAAGTGGGATACAACAAAGAAAAACAACAGTGTAAACTCTCGTTTTTTCTTCCAAAAGCTTCGTATGCGACGGTACTAATAGAGAATATTCAAAATAAAAATATCATTATTAAATAGTTTTTCGTAAACTATTTAATAATTCAAGCGTAATTTCTTCAAACGCTTTGTTGGCTGCTTTTATAAACCCATAAGGTGAATTTTCTTCACATAAAATCTTTTTTTCAATGTGTACAGCATAAGTGCTTTTGTTTTTTTCAACAACATCAAATTTTATGTGAATAACCGCATAGGATTGATTGTTTTCATACGCATGAAAAAGTTTGATAATATTGCTTTGTAAGGATAAATCATAATTCACTTTTGAGTTATCTAACGCCACATTACTGTATAAATGGCTGGCAACGAAACTTTCGTATAAAATATTTTGGATCATTAAGTGGGGTAACTCTACCCATTTATTTACGGCATATTGTTCAAACACATAGGGTTTTTGCGTAAAGAAAATATCTTTTGAAGCGTACGGGGCATTTAACGTTGGTTTTAAAATGGCAATACTTTGAGGGCGCGTAGTATACGAAGGAAGTTTGTTTGAAAACTCAAGGGTATAATATTTTGTCGGGATTTCTTGTTTCATAGCACACCCACTCAGGGCAAATAAAAGTACAAAGACAGTCAGATTTTTCATGTTATTCTCCTGGGCCATATTCAACGGGTTGTTGTTTAAAAATAATATCACTGGGGCTGTTTCCCAATTGTTCTATTAAATTTTGGGTTTTAATTAAGGTATTGTCTAAACTGTCCAACGCCACATTGAGCTTTTGAAAAGTGTCGAAGGAACTCTCTTTAAGATTAAAAGAGCCATTATTGACCTCATTTAAAAGTCCTTTGGACAACAGTTCAAAACTGGCAGCCGATTGTTTAACGCTAGCAGCTGAATCACTCATAATTTTAAAGGAGTGTGAACTCACCGATGCAAATTGCGTGAATTGATGTATGAGTTCATCAAACTGCTTTTCTTTGGTTACTAAGTGTTGGGTCAATGCTTCAATGTTTTTAAAGGTGTTTGAACTGTGTTGCATGAGGCTTGAAAGTTGTTGGATGTTCTCATCGCTGAGTAATTTTTTGGTTTGAATAAGAATATCTTTAAAATCTTTGGTTGAAAGTTCAAGGGATTCAATAATAGATTGTCTGGAGGGAATAACTTTTTGATTGTATTGGTTTTTTTCCAATAAATTTGAAGCATGAGAACCCCCTTTGAGTTCAATGTATTTTAAACCCGTAATTCCAAGAGTACCCAGCGTGGCAAAGTTATCTTCTTTCACAGGGATACCTTCATTAATTGCAATCATAATTTCAATTTGCTCGGAGTTATAGGGATTAATTTTTATCTCTTTGACACTTCCTACTTCAAATCCTTTATATTTAATAGGGGATTCTATATTTAATCCTGAAACCGATTCCGTAAAATAAATTGTGTAGTAATCATAGTGTTTTTTCTCAAAACCATATTTGCCCAACCAAAAAATAAAGGCTAAAAGGGAAATAAAAAGAATAACAACAAAAAACCCTATTTTAGAAAAATTAACTTTGGTATCCATTTTAGTCCTTGTGTTTAAAAAAGTTTTTGATAAAAGGTACTTCACTGTTTAAAGCCTCTTGATAATTGCCATTAAATGCAATACTTTTATCCAGCAATATAAATCGTGTGAGTACATTTTTTATGGTGTTTAAATCGTGCGTTACAATAATCACCGTCAGATTAAGTAACTTTTGCAATTGTACAATGAGTTCATTGAAGCTTTGGGTACTTGAGGGGTCTAATCCACTGGTGGGTTCATCTAAAAAAAGTATTTTTGGCTGCATGGCTAACGCTCGTGCAAGGGCAACGCGTTTTTTCATTCCCCCACTTAATTGAGAAGGATAAAGTTTGGCACAACTTAAAGGAAGCCCAACCATGGTTAAATTGGTGTACGCAATGGTTTGAATTAAATCATCGGGTAAATGAGTATACTCTTTGAGCATCACACTAATATTGTCAATGACATTTAAAAAAGAGTATAACGCGCCAAATTGAAAAAGATAGGCAACATTGGCTTTAAATACTTGGCTTTGTTTTAAAGTAAGGGTAGAAACATTTTGATTTAAAACGTGTATGGTGCCTTGCTGAACCTCTTGTAATATCACCATTTGGCGGATTAACGTTGTTTTTCCACTGCCACTGCCTCCTAAAATGCCAAAAATTTCATTTTCTTCGACATTAAATGAGAGTTTATCATGAATGATATTGTTGCCAAATGTGGTTGAAAGATTATTGACTTCAACAATTTCCATTAAAGCCCACTTTGTGTGAGAATTACTGAAAATATGGCATTAAGAGCAATGACAATAAAAATAGCATTGACCACACTCATAGTGGTATATTTTCCAATACTTGTCGTGTTGTTTTGCACTTGAAAACCACGATAACACCCAATCATGGCAATGGCAATTCCAAAAAAGATGCCTTTAAAAATCCCGATTAGAAAATGACGTAATTCCACGGTATCTTTCATGCGGTTGTAAAACTCTGTAAAGGTGATGTTTAAATCCAAATACGCCACGATGGAACCCGCAAAAACGGAGACTAAATCGGAAAAGAAAATAAGTAAAGGCAATGAAATAATAAGAGCAAAAACACGAGGAAGTGTTAAAAAGAGTGTGGGTTCAAATCCCATTGTTTTCATGGCATCAATCTCTTCAGTAATTTTCATGGCACCAATCTCTGCTGTATATGAACTGGCAGTCCTTCCTGCAATGACGATGGCGGTCATCAAAGGAGCAATTTCTCGAAACATGGTAATACTGACCATTTCGACAATAAAAATATTCGCCCCAAATTTTTCAAGTTGCACGGAGCCTTGATAGGCAATAACAATACCGACTAAAAACGAGGTAACTCCTATGATAAATAGAGCATTTACCGCAGAGGTTTCAATATGATTTAACATGGTTTTTAATCGTATAGATTTAAACGTAAACACACTGACAAAAAGATAATAGATAACTTCTCCAATAAAATTCATGATACGTAGGGTTTCAATATACAAAGAGACGGTGTAAATCCCAATTGTTTTTAACCAATAGGCGTAATCTTTTTCAATCGTATTTTCTGGAATCGGTGTGTAATAGTTGGAATAAAGGATATATAACGCTTCAAATTTTCCCATATTATTGAGAGTAATTTTGTAGTTTAGCTCAAATTTCTTGATAAAAGAAATCAGATAAATAATGGCACTGGAATCGCAAGTGCGTAGTTGTGAAAAGTCAATATGAAGAGAGTTTTGATTAAAAGAGACCGATGAGAGTTGTTCGATAATAGCTGGCAAGCTTTGTTTATTCCACTCTCCCAATAAAAAAAGTTCTATGGCATTATCTGTTTGTGTTAGTTTAAAACCATGATGATAATTTTCCATAATGACCTTTTCGTAAGAGCTAAGTTATAAGAGATAACTTAGCCGTTTAAATAAAGCTTATTTAAAAGTTAAATAGTTATCTTCAAAATAAATTATATTCCCAATTGTAAGTGCTTTTGCATCGTCTGAAAATGAAAAATCATAAACAATATCTTTGACAAAATCCTCTTCAACTTTAATCAAAAATCCTTGAGACTCCAACGCATATAGAGCATCTTTGTATGCAAGGGCATAAAATTTTGCAAATTTATATTTTTTCGTTGCAAGTTCATTTAAAGCCACATCCAGTTGGATTAATCGACCATCAATCGTACCAATGTAAATGTGTTTATCACTGGTTGTGATTTCTCTGATTTCATACTCTTTAATGTTTAAACTTCCTGTTCCAACCGCAATGATTTTATTGTTAGTTGCGGCAATTAAAGTATCATTAAGCACACTTAAAAAGATAATGTTGTTAAATGTTGAATCGGGGTCAACCACAATCGTTTTAACAACTTTTTTCTCTTCTTTACTGACAACCACTACTTTTCCATCTAAGGTTGGGAATAAGATTAAATTATTCATAAACAACGGATTGGTGATTCGGATATCATTGGCAATGGATTCTTTGTAATACTCTTTAAAAACAATCTTTTTTTCAAGCATATTGTAAATGGCAATGGTGTTATTACTAAAAACCAACGCCAAATTATTATTTTCAATGGATGCTGCAACAACAACATCGTTGATTTCTATGATCTCATCGTTGAGTAAAATTTTATCTTTGTTATTGGTGGCAATAACGGTGTCATTAATTTGGTTAATAAACTCAAATCCTTCAGGTAAGGCACTTTTTGAAACGCCATTGCTTGAGAGATAATAGCCATTTTCCAAAGTCGCACCACTTCGGTTAAATGTTTGAATATCATCATCAATAGAAAGAACTTCACCTTCATAACTTTGGGTGTCTTCTGGCTCAAAATACTGTTTTCCTGCACAACCTGCTAAAATAAGTAACGCACTTACTGTCAGTAATAATGTTTTCATGGGGTGTCCTATTTGGTAAGTAAATAATGATTTAATAAGGCAACTAAATCACTTACTTGAGAATCTTTTTGGATTAATTGTAACGTTTTCTTCGCTTCGTCATATTTACCGTCTTGCGTTAGAATTAACGCTTTATTGAATAATGAAAACTCTTTTAATAAAAAATCTTTTTGCATCGATAAGGTATTTAATTGGTCAATATTATTCTCTTCAATCGCTTTTTTATACTCAACTAAAGTTCCTAAATATTTGTCATTGATAGGTTCAGTAATGGTTTCATTTTTTGATTTTAAGTACAAAGCAACGTTATAAAGTCTAATATTGG
>JBAYZM010000033.1:0-14262 GCA_041672515.1 Arcobacteraceae bacterium | reverse complement strand
CAATCATCTCTAGTTTATGCACCGTCATGATTTGGGGCTAACCATTAATGACTTAAAAAAACTCGCCATTTTAAATGAAACCATCAGTTCTAAAGTCATTGACCAACAATGTTTTGGATTTGGAGCAGTCAGCCTTGAAGATTTTTTATTTAATTTGCTTAGTTCCGGTTCGATTAAAAAAGATTTGTATGCATTGCTTGAAGAAGGGGTCAATGAAATTTATTTGGTCACTCAAATCACTGCTTATGTCCAACAACTTTTTATGATAAATGCCTATGCAAGAACCATTGGCATTCCAGATGCCAAAGAAATTTTAGGTTTTGTTCCTCCTAAAAAAATCTGGGAAGATAAATGCAAATTGGCGATTTCCATTCACCCTAAAAAGTTTCAAGCCATGCTTGAATACCTCAATAATTTAGAATTAGAACTCAAAACTTTGAAAATTAATGACCAAAATGCATATGTGCAAGCAAGTCTTAGAAAATTTTCAGTTTTATTTAGATAAAATCACAGACTTTACAAAAACCTTGCTGGTATTTTTATACTATCGGCGAAATCTAAAAGGAGAATGAATGTCAAAAGTTAAACATTATGAAACAATGTTTATTTTAAAGCCTACGCTAACTGAAGAAGAGACCGTAGCACAAATTGAGTTAGTGAAAGCTAACATTGAGAAAAATGGTGGAGAAATTGCAAGTTTCGACAATATGGGTACACGACCTTTAGCGTATGAAATCCAAAGAAATAAAAGAGGTTACTATTTTGTAATTTATTTTAAATCACCGGCAAATGCAATTTTAGAATTAGAAAGAAATTACAGAATCAACGAAAATATTATTCGATTTATATTCATCAAATACGAGAGCAAAAAAGAAGTTGCAGCTTGGACAAAAATGAGCGAAGACGCAGCTAAGAAATCAGCTAAATAATTAAAAATAGAGGAACCTCTTATGTATAATAAAGTCGTAATGATAGGAAACTTAACCAGAGATATTGAATTAAGATATTTACCAAGTGGTGCAGCAATTGCTAAAAGTGCCATTGCAACTTCTTATAAATACAAAACTTCAACGGGTGAACAAAAAGATGAAGTCTGTTTTTTAGATTTCAATATTTTTGGAAGAAGTGCTGAAATTGCGAATCAATACTTAAAAAAAGGTTCTAAAGTTTTGTTAGAGGGTCGGCTTGTATTAGAGCAATGGACTGGTCAAGATGGAAGTAATCGAAGTAAACACTCTTTAAGAGTTGATACAATGAAAATGCTGGATACAAAAGCGGAATCTCAAAACACTGCTGAGTATCAAACATCTGATTATGGTCAGCAAAATGCTTCTGCATACAATAACGTGCAACAACCAAGTAACTATGGAGCTGCACAAGCTACTGGTGGAATAAGTGGTGGAACTGCTTCTATGCAAGCACATCATGCTATTCCTGAAATTGATATTGATGAAGACGAAATACCGTTTTAGAATAAGGAAATAACAATGGCTGAAAGAAGAAAATACGGAAAAAAATTCTGTAAATATACAGAAATGAAAGTGGATTTTATTGATTATAAAAATGTTGAAATTTTAAAATTATCTATGAGTGAACGAGGTAAAATTATGCCAAGACGACTTACTGGTAACTCTAAAAGTTCTCAAGAAATGGTTGAAAATGCCATCAAAAGAGCAAGACATATGGCATTGGTTCCATATATTGTTAATACTAAAAATGTAACTGAAGCTGCATTTTCTAGATAATCTACAAAATTAATTCAAAAAAAGGGAAAAGTAAACTTACTTTTCCCTTTTTTTTATTGTTTCTTGATTTAAGTTAAATTATAATTAAAATAAAAATGTTACAATGTGACTTAAATTAAAATTTGCTAACATATTTCTGTCTGATGTGACAATATTTTAGTATTATTTTGATAAAATTACGGAATAAAATTAACATAAAGAGTAACCATGATAGAAAACTATACTCTCCTATATGCACAAGGAGAAAATGAAAACGAAGGTGCATCGTACTTAAAAAGCTTGTTTAAAAACGTTTATGTTGCCAACACTGGAAAAGGTGCTTGGGAAATTTATAAAGAAAAGAAACCAAAAATCTTAATTTTGGATATGAATCTTCCTGAAATCAACGGTTTAGAACTGGCTCAAAAGGTAAGAGAACTTGATAAAAAGTGTAAAATTGTTATTTTAACAGATGATACCAATGTTGAAGAGTTATTAATTGCCATTAAATTGCATTTAACTGAGTACATTATTAAACCAATCAACGCAGAAGATTTAGCCATTATTATACGACGTGCCATTGATGAGTTAAAAGAAGATGACCAAAAAGTTAACTTACTTGAACTTGCCAATAACTTCTATTGGGATAAAACCTTAGATAAATTGTACAAAAACAGTAAAGAGATTAAACTGACTAAAAAAGAGACTGAGTTACTGAAACTGTTAAGTTCAAAACTTAACTCAACGGTACCAACAGAAGAGATTATGAAGTTTATTTATGACGATTCTATTTGTAATACCAGTAAATTCAGAACATTGCTTTATCGATTGAAACTTAAAATCAATTATGAACTTATTGAATCGGTTTATGCCATTGGGTATCGATTAAAAGTTAAAAACAAAAAATAATCTTCATCAACTTAACTATAAATATTTTTAGCTATAATCCTCTTAAATTTTATACTTTTAAGAGGATTGTAGATGTTAGAGAATATTGATAAAACATTTGTTTTAAATACCTATGCACGAAATTATGTTAATTTCAAAAAAGGGGTCAATGCCACTTTATTTGATGATAACAACAAAGATTATATCGATTTTACCTCAGGAATTGGTGTGGTAAGTGTAGGACATGGAAATCAAAGAGTTGCCGATGCTATTTATAACCAAGTTAAAAATATTACTCATATTTCCAATCTTTACGCAATCGAACCTCAAGCTCTTTTAGCCAAAAAATTACAAGAACAAAGTGGTTACGATGTGGCGATGTTTTTTGCCAATTCAGGAGCAGAAGCCAATGAAGGTGCCATAAAAATTGCTCGAAAATATGGGGAAACTCGATTTAATAATAAAAAATACAAAGTCATTACCCTCGCCCACTCTTTTCATGGAAGAACTATTACCACAGTAAAAGCCACGGGTCAAGACAAAATGCACACGCCTAACTTTGCTCCGTATCCCGAAGGATTCTCATACGATTTATATCTAAAAGATATTTACACTTCTGTTGACAATGAAACCGTTGCAGTGATGATTGAACTTGTTCAAGGGGAAGGTGGAGTTCAGCCTTTAGATAAAGACGAAGTACAAAAATTGGCAAAATTCTTAAAAGAAAAAGAGATTTTACTTATTATTGATGAAGTCCAAACCGGATGTTACCGAACAGGTGAATTTTTAGCCTCAAATTTGTACGACATTCAACCCGATATTATAACCCTAGCAAAAGGTGTTGGTGGAGGTGTTCCTTTGGGAGTTGTGATGACAACACTTAAAGATATTTTTGTACCAGGCGATCACGGTTCAACATTTGGAGGAAACTATTTAGTCAGCAGTGCTGCTTTAGAAGTGGTTTCTATTTTAGATGAGTATAAAAACTCAGGTGCTTTAGATGAAGCCATTATCTATTTTGGGAAAAAGTTAACCCAATTGTATGAAGACAACACCCATCTTTTTACCAAAGAAGTAGGACTTGGACTCATGAGAGGACTTCGAGTTATTGATGAAGAAACCTTAGGTAAAATCATCAAAACTGCCTTCAATGAAGGGGTATTAGTCTTAAAAGCGGGAAAAAATACATTACGATTATTGCCACCATTAACAATCAGTAAAGAAGAAATTGATGAAGGATTTAAAAGGTTAAGCAATGCACTTAAAACCATTTAGTGTTTTGACTTTAGTATTGGGAATTGCGTCATTGAGCCTCTATGCCAATGACGCAATTTTATCCCAAGACCGACTTGAACTTTTTGATTTGAGTAAAAAGCAAGCCGAAGAAGATGCTTCAAAGTTAAAAAAAGATTGGATTAATCCCATCACCTATAAACTGTCTCAAACACAAAATGAAGAGCACAATCCCTTAAAATCTGTTATTTCTGTCAATCAACCCATTTTCAAAAGTGGGGGAATTTATCAAGCCATTTTATATGCCTATTCCATTGAACGATACTCTCATTTGGACATTGATATTCAAAAAAAGAATATGATAAAAGACGCCACAAAACTTTTATTTGAAATTCACAAAATCAATTACACCCTTAAAAAACAAGAACTGCTCATTGCCAATGCCGATTTGGATATTTTACGAAAACGAGAACAAGTTTTAAACGGCATTATTGATACCTCTTTTTTAGACAATGCCATTTTAGATGCAAATACTAAAAAAAATGCCTTAGCTGAACTGCATCACCAAAGAAATGAGCTAATACACAGCTTTAACACACTTGCAAGCAGCTCTTACGAAAAGTTTGAATTGCCCGAATTTAAGCTCATAGAAGATCAAAACTATATTGATAACAATTTAAATATTTTAAAAGTTAAAGAAGATATGGCATCGAAAAACCATTTGAGTTTAATGACCATCACCAAATATTTGCCAACCATAAATTTTACGTACGATTACACCAAATATCATGATTATGACAATGATTTAGAAATTAAAGATAAAGAAAACCGAGAATTAATGGGCTTGAATCTTACTATTCCTATTGATTTTAGAACCAGTAACGATATTCAAAGTAGCCGTATTGATTATTTGAAATCGCGTATTTCTCTGAGTAACACGATTTTGGAAGAGGAAAATTTCTATAAAACCAAACTTTCAAAAATTGAGATGATTGAATCAAAGAAAAATATTGCCAATGAAGATTATAAACTCTATAACTCTTTACTTGAAGACATTACCCAAGCAGCCAATGCTGGGCTAAACTCATTTGCCGATGTTGAAACCTTGGCAAACTCTAAAAAAATAAAATCGTTCGACATTCAGATTTTAGAACTTGAGCGCCAAATAGAACTTTTAGAAATTTACGCCAAAGTAGTGCAAGGGTAAGTGGTGAATGGTGAGTGGTAAATGGTAAAAAGTGAGAGGTGAGTAGAAATTAACCACTCACTTCTTACTTCTTACCTCTGAGCTTTTTTACTTTTTAGTTTTTTCTTTTAAACTTAAATAGTATTTAATCTCTGCTTCGTTTAAGATCTTAATCGTATTGGTACTTCCAGGCATTCCCACTGGGTATCCAATGGTCGTAATATACGGACCTTTTTTGTCGAGCAATCCACGTTTTTCCAATGCTTTTAACATTTTATTAAACATCATAGAAGCATGAGCTTCTTTGAGTATTCCAACAGGTGTAACTCCCCAAACAGCCGTTAAAGAGTTCATCACTTTTTTCTTATGAGTAAACGCATAAATTTTAGTTTTTGGTCGGTATCTTGACATTTTAATCGCACTGTGTCCAGAACTGGTAACGGCTAAAATTCCTTTTGCTCCAATATCATCGGCAAGTTTTGTAGCTGTGGCTTGTATCACATCAAACTCATCTAAATAAGGCATTTTATACTGTTTTTCATAGTTATAAATATCTTCTGTTCGTGAAATAATATTGCTCATCGTATCAACCACATTCACGGGGTCTTCTCCAATGGCGCTTTCTTCACTTAACATAACTACATCCGTTCCATCTAAAACCGCATTGGCAACATCTGAAATCTCAGCTCGTGTTGCTCGCTCTGATGTGGTCATAGAAAGCAACATTTGCGTTGCTGTAATAACAGGTTTGCACGTTAAGTTGGCTTTTTTAATCAATTTCTTTTGAATAGTAGGAACATCATAATACGGCACTTCAATTCCTAAATCACCACGTGCGACCATGATTCCATCACTGACTTCTAAGATTTCATCAATATTCTCAACCGCATCAAATTTCTCAATTTTTGCAATGAGTTTTCCTTTGTAATCCCCTAAAAGTTTTCGTGCATTGATCATATCTTGCGCATTTTGTACAAAGGAAATGGCAAAATAATCCACTTTATTTTCAACACCCCATGCAATATCGGCTTCATCTTTTTTGGTAATGACATCAATATTTATGGCAGTATTTGGGAAATTCACCCCTTTTTTAGAGGTCAATCGTCCATGATTTTCAATGACAGCTTTAAGTTCACCTTTGGTTTGAACCACTTTGGCTCGAATCATTCCATCGTACAAATAGATGTATTCATCCACTTTAATTTTTGAAATAATATCGGGATAATTAATCGAAACCACATACTCGTTTTCGCTTTTTTTATATCCTACGATTTCATCTTTAAGTAATGTAATCATATCACCACGTTTAAGTTCAAATGGCTCTTTTAAATCCCCTATTCGCACTTTTGGTCCTGAAATATCTTGTAAAATTCCAACGACAGTATCTAAGTTTTTCATTGCCGTTCTAATATTGGCTAATGTTTGTGCATGATACTCATGGCTTCCATGAGAAAAATTAAGTCTAAACATATTCGCACCGGCATTTATAAGTCCTTCAATAATCTCTACTTTATCACTTGCAGGCCCTAAAGTTGCTAATATTTTTGTCTTTTTTTCCATTGGGCTACTCCTTTATTATTAGTTTAGGGTATATTATAGCAAAAAAGTTAACCTTTGGTTACAACAAGAAGCGTTACTTTATTGACAATTTTGAACTAAAAATGTAAAATTCAACTTCTAAAAAGGATAGTATTATGAAATTTAGCACCTATTTTAATGAATGGCTTTATGGAAAAGAGGGATACTACACCAAATACCGAACCATCGGAAAAGACGGCGATTTTTATACATCCGTTTCAACTTCAAAGTTCTTTGGAGGAAGCATTGGCAATAAAGCCATAACGACCATTCAAAGTGGTTTTTTGCCTTCAAATACCACCATTGTAGAAGTCGGTGCGCATCACGGATACTTACTGGCTGACATGATTGAGTTTATTCACACCTTACAACCCCAACTTTTAGAGACTCTCACCTTTGCTATTGTTGAAAGATTTCCGCAACTTCAAGAAAAACAAAAACAGTATTTTAAAGAGTCGTTTGGTGAGGCGGTTAAACTCATCCACTACAACGACATCAGTGAAATCAAACTCGACTCGGCATTTATTGTTGCCAATGAAATTTTCGATGCGTTTAGTGCCGAACTTATCTATACCACCAAAGAAGGTGTTCGCAAAAATGCAGTAGTAGACAATCACCAATTTGCCTTTGAGCTTTGCACGGATGAATATTTAAACACCATTTGCGATAAATACTCCATACAAAAAGGCGAAATCGCCCTTGGATACGAAGCCTTTGCCCAAAACTTAGCACACAATATTAAACGATTTGAGTTTGTTACTTTTGATTATGGAGAAAAATATCCACGCAATGATTTTTCAACTCGTGTCTATTACAAACACAAAGTTTTTCCTATTTTTGAAGAGAGTTTACCCCGAAAAGAACTTTTTGGCAAAAGTGATATCACCTACGATGTCAATTTTATGCACCTCATCGACAGTTTTAAACAAGCCCATATCAAAAATATGAGTTATCAAACCCAGCTCAAAGCTCTTGTGGAGTTTGGTATCATCACTTTACTTGAAATTCTAAAAGAAAAAGCAGGTGAACACGCCTATTTAAGAGAAGTTCAAAAAGTAAAAACCCTACTTGAACCCACCGGAATGGGCGATCGATTTAAAGTTGCTGTTTTTAGAAAAGAGTGAAAAATTAACTTTTTACTTACTCTTTTTAATTCATTAAATTTTCTAAAAATAACAAAAATATAATAATTAAATCGTTATAATCTTTCATTAAAATCGAAGGATTACCCATGAAAATTTTTGAACTGTCATGCATAGCATACTTAAAACAAGATATAAGTTTTGAAGAGAGTTTTGATTGCATATCAAAATTTATCAACTACTCCATTTGTCAAAACAACGAATATTTGCTAAAACACAATAAAAATGTGTTTAACAACTACTGTTTTGGTGGATTTTTGCCCATACAACAAGATAAACTCTACAAACAAGGCAATACCTATAATTTTAGCCTTAGAACCATCGATGAAAAGTTTGCCATAGACCTTGGTAATCTACTTCGTGCGAATATCAACAACCCATTTTTACAAATCGTACAAGTAGAACGAAAAGAGTTAAAACCCTTTTTTATCAGTGAACTTTACAGTGCAACGCCTGTAATCATGTCACTCAAAAAAGAGGATGAAAAAAGCCCTCAGCTTTTTTGGAGTTTAGACAAAAGTGGCGATATAATCGAACTACAAAATCAACTTCAAGAAAATCTGCTCAAAAAATATGAAGCATTTTTTGGTAAAAAATTAGAAACCAATCAAAACTTCATCCAACTGCTTGAAGTGAAAAACCACAAACCACAATCCATATACTTCACCACCACAAAAAATGAGATACAAAAAAGAGTAAGACTCATAGGCAACAAATTTAGAATCGTACCCAACGAAGATGAAATCAGTCAAAAACTGGCATTTTTAAGTTTGGGTGTTGGTTTGGGTGAAAAAAGTTCATATGGTGGTGGGTTTATGATTTGGAAGAGGTAATAAATTACCCCTAGGATCATCACTGTAAATTGCTTTACAGGAGAGGAATTACCTAGGATCTGCATGGCTATTATATATAAAATGATTTGAAAGGTTGATGAAATGATAACAATTCAAGAAGCACACTGGAAATCAAAAGGGCTTTTTAGCGAAGATGATTTGCAGAATATTATGACTTTAGTACTTGAACAAAAGGGATTTTATTTTGACCCCAGTGATAATAGTTTTTTAGGAGCAATTTTTAAAGAGTATGTACGAAAGTTTTTAAAAAATGAATATATCACGCTTGAATTATCTAAAAAAGAGCTGTTTTATTATGGTGAAAATGCAAATCTCTATATGCTTAACACTATTTATAACGACCTTTTTAAAGATAAAGAGCCAACTCCATTTAATGCAATCATAGAAGATAACGAGGATGGTGCTATGAATTTGGGAATGTTTAACTTACCGTTTGTATCTCAGCTTAAAAACTTAATAGAAATTTTGGAAAAGTTGGAAATTGATTTTAAAAAGTTAAGTGGAGATTATATGCTTTTAGGATTTCCAAATTCTATGGAGTGCTATAAAGAAAAAGATGTGATTGATTTAGATTATAAGCTGTGGGAGGAGAGGGGATGATAAAAGAGATAGTTGAGTTTATGGATGCTAATACGGGAATAGAACAATATTTGGATGCCAAAATCGATGGACTTTTTATTTATATAAATTTGAAAGATTTTCAAAATATTGAAAGTAAAATAATAAAAGGAAAATCAAGAGTATTTGAGTTTTATCAATTTGAAGATAATACATTGAAAGCTTCAAATTTAGATATAGATACACAAAAGGTTTTATATTTTGCTAAAGTTTATTCTAAAGGCAAGAATAATAATTTTCAGTCACATAATAAAGTAAAATCTTTAGATAGTACTTCTCCATTTTTTATGAAAGTTGATTTTGATTTCAATAGTGAACAGATTAATTTTTATAAATTTGATAAAAAAAATGAAATACATTTAGAAATAACTGAAAATATTAATGCACATTTTCTTAAAGCTTTAGAATATATTGATGAAGATGATGAATATAGAAAGTATATTGAAACAATAAAAAGTAAAGCATTAGAATTAATTCCTAGTTTTCAATTTAATAATATTTTGAAAGATTTGCTAAAAAAAGAACTTGCAAATAAAAAAGGAAAAACTACATTAGAACAAGAAACTTTATATTTTTGTTTAGATGTTGGAGATACTCAACAAATTAGATTCGATAGTTTTTATCTAAAAGAAAAATCATTTAATAAAAAAAGTTCGGAAATGTCATTTGAAGAAAATAAATGTAATAGTTGTGGAATTGTGAAAAATATATCTGCACCGTTTCTATTTACAAACTATGATAGTACCTTTGCAACTAAAAATTTCGGAATGACTTATAACTTTAAAGTTTGTGTAGATTGTGCAACAAAGTTAATAAAATTTTGGGAATTGACAAAACTAAATATATCAAATCCATTGCCATTGATAATATACAAAGATGATAGAGAAATTAGTGCTTTTCGAGATGTATTTAAAATACTGGATGATAAAGAAGAATCGAAGACATATAGAGAAATAATTAAGGAACTTTATAAAAAATATCCAAAAAGCTTAAAAAATTATTATTTATTTAATTTTAAATTTGATGGACCTCAAAAAAAATTATTTGCGAATGATATTGATTATATAGAAAATTTTGAATATATGACATCATTCAAACTTCTAAATTTTATGGAAGCTAAAAATCATAAGATATTGTTGAGCAAAAAAATAGTCGATTTTTCAAGTTTATATGAAGACTATTTGTCAATATTTCAATTTGAAAAGATTTTTGATGAATTGATTTTTGAGGAAAAATTAATTGGAAATTATTTTACTCCTTATGATGACAATAAATTAAAAATGACATATTCAAAAATTGATTCAAAAAATTCAAATAGTTTACTCAAAAACTATCTTATTAAATATCGTCAGAATTTTTATGATTTTATTTATAAATCATATCAATCAAGCCTTGATAGTATTGAATTTAGAGAGATGATTTTGGATATTGTCAAAGACAATATAAAACATGATAAAGCCAAAAAAACAAAAGATGAGAAATATTATTCTATCTATGAAAATGAGACAAAAGAAAAACTCAATTTGCTATTTAGTATAAAACATCATTTTAAAAACGGAGGTGAAAAAATGGAACAGGGTGAGTTTATAAGATTAAAAGAGAAGATGAATAGCTCTTTGGGATATTGGCAAGATAAAAAAAATGAAAAAGGTGAACTTGTATTAAAGGATGATGGAAAATCAAAAAAAGAGTTTGTCGGAATTGATCATATAGAAAATGACGACAAGATGTTTGCGTTTCTTTGCGGTCAAATGGCAAGGTTTTTGATAGGTAAGAAAAAAGGTAAAGATGAGAATAAAAATCATAGTGATTTTAGTGCTTTTACAGACTGGCAAACAAGTAAACTTTTAAAAGAGTATATTTATGAAGTACATAGAAAGTATGCACACGAGTTAAAGTTTTATAAACGATACGATAACGCGATGAGTATAATCCAAACCTATAAAGATAATCTCAATATAGATGATGTAATGGAATATATGGTTGCAGGATATTTTGCTAAAAATCAAATTTTAAATCAAACACAGGAGAATGAAAATGAGTAATACAGAGTTTAACAAAAGAGTTTACGGGTGTGTAGTTGTTAAGGCAATTAATGCGAACTATAATGCAGATTTTAACGGACTTCCTAGAAGACTAAAAAGTGACGGTAGTTTTTATGCGACGGATAAATCGTTTAAGTGGTTAGTGAGAAATTATATTAAGAAAAATCATGAGAATGAGAAAGTACTTTTTACGAAGCAATTTGATGACAAATTTTCAGTATTAACACTGAAACAAGCTTATGAAAAATTAGATAAGAAAGATAATACATTATCAACTTTATTAGAGTGTATTGATGTAAGGTTATTTGGTGCAACTTTAGCAGATGCTGGAAATAACTTATCTCTACATGGTTGTGTACAAGTCAATCATGCTACTGATTTATATGGAAAGGGGAAAGTCTATACCGATGAAATATTGTCTCCATTTGCAACGAAAGAGGGCGATGGGAATAATACTATTGGTGCAATGAGTAAAGCTACAGAAGCTCATTATATTCACAACTTTTCAATTAATCCAAAAAATTTATCAAGTTGGAAAAATGTTATAAAAAAAGAAAAAAGCTTACTTGATGATGGCCAAGAAACTTCATTAAAGTTGTTATCTCAGTCTGATGTTGCAATATTAAAAAATTCTTTCAATAATGCAGCAACTTTTTATGATTCTCACTCTAAAAGTGGTGTAGAAAATGAGTTGTCTATTTATGTAACACTTAATGAAAATTCGATTTTAACACTCCCTAATTTTGCTCAGTTTATCACATTTAAAAAAGGTGAAAATGGAGAAAAAAATAGTTTTGATATAAGTGGCTTGATAAAGTATCTAACAAAGCACGATGAAGAAATTGCATCTATAGATATATATTACATTGAAGAATTAACAACCCTTGTTTTTGATAATCAAAATTCAAAATTAAGATATTTGATTTAACAAAAACTATATAAGTATTTCATTATGAAAAAGCTAATTAGTTTTACCATTAAATCTGATTTTGGAATGTTCAAAAAACCAGACATCAATGATAAAATTTTTATCACTTATAACATCATTCCAAAAACATACATATTGGGTATGCTGGGTGCAATTATGGGTTACGGGGGTTATGCTCAAAATAGAGATAAAACCAAAATGCCTGAGTTTTATGAAAAGCTAAAAGATATAAGAGTAGCGATTGCTCCAAGTGATAAAAATGGGGGTATTTTTAAAAAAGAGTTTATTTTGTTTAACAATACAACAAATGGCGAAACGAAAAATATTACAGAACAAACTCTTGTAAATCCTGCGTATGATATTTTTCTTGAATTAGATGAAACTAATCAAGAACACTTTGAGCTTATAACGAGACTTGAAAATAAAAAAGCGGAGTTTCTTCCCTACATGGGGAAAAATGAATTTTCTTTATGGTGGGATGGCTTTCACGAACATACTGTATTTCAAAAAGTTGAGCAAAATGAACAATTTCAAGTATTGACAATTATTCCAAAAGATGAAAATTTTGTGCTTAAAAATAGTGGTTATAAAGAGCGAACTACAAACTATTTTTATCTTTTTGAGAGATTGCCTATAGATTGGAGTGATAATCCTAGACAATATAAATATCAAGATTTTTTATATACTAATGCCATATTTAAATCAACTGAAAGTTTTGAAAGCTTAAAGGATATCGGAGAGCTGATTGAATCCGATAAAGGTATTATATGCCTCTTTTAGGATTTAATGATTTTGATATAAAGCTTAACATTGATAGTAAGTATAAAGCTCATTTATCAAAGGATAAACAAAGCAAGGAATCGTTAGAAGAACATATTGATTTAGTGTTCGATTACTTTCTTAAACTCATAGAGCAAAATGGTTTGGAAGAGCGTTTAAATTCTCTTTTTGAAAAAAGTGCTAATTTATTTGAAGAGATAGAGGTAAAAGAAGAGTTTATAACTTTTGTAAAATATCTCTTTGCAAAAGCCATTTACTGGCATGATATGGGCAAAATTAACCCAAATTTTCAAAAAGATAAAATGCTCAATGATATAGATGAGAAAACTCTAGTTTCTGATAGTCATCATTCTCATCTTGGAGCGTACTTATTTATCAATCATTCATTAGATGAACTATATGATAAAAATTTGTCTGAAGAAGAAACTATGGAATCCATTATCTATCTTTTTGGTTTTTTAATTTCAAAACATCATGGAAAGGTGTATAAATATGAAGATTTAGATTTTCAAATGGAGTTTGTTGAATTTTTAGGTAAATTTGATATTGAAACTGAGCATACAAAGATACTAAAAGATAAGAACAGATTGTTTTCTTCTATATTTGATTATATAGAAAATAATCAAGATGTATTATTTCTCCTCTCTAAGTCCCTTTTTTCACTTCTTATCATATCAGACTACTACGCTACAGCTCAATTTATGAATTATGGCAATTGTCAAGAGTTGGAATATAATGATTTTGGACTTGTTAATAAAACTTTTGTAGATAAAATCTACAAAGAATTTTATACAGATAAATTCGATAAAAATAAAAAACAAATAACATTTAATCAATTATTAGGAAATAAGTCTAATGAAGACTTTAAAGATTTCAGTGAATTACAAAATAAATCGAATGGCAACTTAAATCATCTACGAAATAAGCTTTTTGTAGAAGTCAGAACAAATTTAAGAGAAAACTTAGAAAAAAACCTTTTTTATATTGAAGCTCCAACAGGTGCAGGAAAAACAAATTTATCACTTATGAGTGTAGTTGAGATACTAAAAAATGATACTTCTATCAATAAAGTTTTTTATGTGTTCCCATTTACAACACTTATTACTCAAACTTACACGGCTATTAAAAATACATTAGAACTTAATAATACTCAAATCGTACAACTTCACTCAAAAGCGAAATATAATCAAAAAATAGAGAGTGAAAAAGATGGAATTTATGGTGATGAAAAAACAAACTTTTTAGACAATCAGTTTATGAATTATCCAATAACACTTTTAAGTCAT
>JBAYZM010000032.1:0-14459 GCA_041672515.1 Arcobacteraceae bacterium | reverse complement strand
TTGCATGGGAGGCGATGGAGATCGATTCCTTGAAATTTGGAACTTAGTGTTTATGCAATATGAAAGAACAGCAAGTGGAGAGTTACTGCCATTACCTAAACCTTCTATTGATACAGGAATGGGATTAGAACGAGTCGTGGCCATTAAAGAGGGAAAACTCAATAACTTTGACTCATCACTGTTTAAGCCTATTATTCAAGCACTTGAAAAAATTGTCAACAAAGAAGCTACTCTTGAAAATATTGCCAGTTACCGAGTGATTGCTGACCATTTACGAGCTTCTTCGTTTATGCTTTCCGAGGGAATTTTATTTGATAAAGAGGGAAGAGGGTACGTTTTACGAAGAATTCTACGACGAGCCATTCGACACGGATATTTATTGGGATTACGAAAACCATTTATGGCAAAATTGGTGGATACGTTAATTGCTATCATGGGAGACCACTATACGCAACTAAAAGAGAAACAAGCGTTTATTAAAGAGCAATTATCCCTAGAAGAAGACCGATTTTTCAAAACCATTGATTTGGGAATGTCGTTATTCAATGAAGAGTTACAAAACACTAAAGAGGTCTTTAGTGGAGAAATTGCCTTTAAATTGTACGATACTTTTGGATTTCCATTGGATTTAACGCAAGATATGTTACGAAATATCAATTTAAGCGTGGATACCGATACCTTTGATCGATTAATGAGCGAGCAAAAACAAAAAGCCAAAGCTTCTTGGAAAGGCAGTGGTGATATTCAAAATGAGGGTGATTTTAAACAAATCTTGGAAAAATATCCTAAAAATGAGTTTGTAGGGTACACGCAAAATGCCATAAAAACAAAAATATTGACGCTTTTAGATGAAGAGTTTAAAGAAGTATCAAAATTAACCCAAGGGCAAATGGGATGGGTTATGTTAGAACAAACGCCATTTTATGCACTCAGCGGTGGACAAGTCGGTGATATTGGTATCATTGAAGATGCTAAAAGTATTGCCGAAGTATTAGAGACCAAAAAGTTTTTTGACTTAAATTTATCCAAAGTAAGAGTCGAACAAGAGTTTTTAGAAAAAGAGGAAGAAGTCACAGCGGTTGTTGTGAATCGATATGAGATTTCAAAACATCACAGTGCGACGCATTTACTTCAAAGTGCTTTAAAAATGGTTTTAGGTGAAACGGTTTCTCAAGCAGGTTCTTTAAACGATGCTTCTCGATTACGATTTGACTTTACCTATCCAAAAGCCATGACAACTGAAGAGATTAATGAAGTTGAAGATTTGGTGAATTCTATGATTTCACGAGCCATTGCTGGAAATGTAGAAGAGTTACCTATTGAAGAAGCCAAACACAAAGGCGCTATTGCCATGTTTGGAGAAAAATACGGAAATATGGTTCGAGTAGTAAGTTTTGGAGATTTTTCAGTCGAGTTTTGTGGGGGGATTCACGTTAAAAATACTTCCGATATTGGAAGCTTTTTTATTACCAAAGAATCAGGGGTAAGTGCAGGCGTTCGACGAATTGAAGCCGTTTGTGGTTTAAGTGCGATTGCTTATGCCAAAGAAAATATTGCCAAAGTGGCACAAATCCAAGAAGAGGTTAAGAACAATGACCCACTTTTAGGAATAGCCAAACTTAAAGAGCAAATCAAAGAGCTTAAAAAAGAGTTACAATCCGCTCAAAACAATGTTTCAGCGCCAGTTAAAGAAGAGTTAATTGGAGATTGTAAAGTGGTGGTTGAAGTCATTGAAAACGGCGATTTAAAGAAAATTGTCGATGATTTAAAAAATGGCAATGAAAAAATTGCCATTTTATTGCTTCAAGCCAAAGATGACAAAGTCATGATAGTAGCAGGAAGTAAAAACACCAACATTAAAGCCGGTGATTGGATTAAAAATATTGCTCCAATTGTTGGTGGCGGTGGTGGTGGAAGACCCGATTTTGCGCAAGCTGGTGGAAAAGATGCTTCTAAAATAGATGAAGCCAAAAAAGCTGCGTTGGTTTACGCTAAGGCAAATATTTGAAGCAATGGTGTGTTGAACTTTTTTTAAATTTTTCAACACTCATTGTTTTTATACATGTTCTAAGTGCGATGGTTTGGGTTGGAGGAATGATTGCCATACGGTTTGCGGTTCATTTCTCGCTTCAAACCATAGACGACCCCAAAATAAAACTTCAAACCACGCTTTTAAATCTAAAATATTTTTTCAATATGGTGATAGTGTCTATTGTTTTATTGCTTTTAACGGCTTTTATTATGGTGCAAGCTTTAGAGTTGAATAGTTCCGTTGTATATTTCAAAGAAGGCATTTGGACACTCATGACACTGGTTTTTATCATAGTTTTTATCAAACGACAAAAAGCACACAAGAGTTTTAACCATAACGATTTTGCCAATACCAAAAAAGAGTTACACCCCATTGCAGCCTATTATATTCCTTTGAATATTCTCTTAGGATTACTGGCGCTTCTTTTGGGAATTATAATTTAAAATCCCCCGTACAAATAAAGAACAAAGGGAATATACACCACTGAAATGAGGGTACTTAAAAGGACTGTAAAACTGGCTTTTTCAGGTTTGGCTTTGAGTAATACCGCTAAGGTTACCGTATTTCCTGCCAAAGGTACTATTGAGAATAAAAACAGTACTTTATAAATATCTTCGCTTAAAAAATGCAACCAATTTTTATCGACAAAAATAATCAATAAAACCGTTGCTGGCCAAAAGATAAATTTGTAAAAATAGGCCACTTTGATGTATTTTAAATCAAAATCGTTGTGCAGATTAAAGCCTTTCATGCCCATTCCCAACATCATCATGCCTAAAATACCGTAACTCCATTTAAGCATTTCAAAATAAGGTACAACAATTTCAGGTGTTCTAACTCCTAAAAAGTTTAAGGTAAGCCCGAAAATAAAAGCATAAAGCAGTGGCAGTTTGACAACTTTTACAAGTGATTGTTTTGCCGTAAAATTGCCCTTTGCAGTCACATAAAACCCCGTGGTGTTTTCATACAACAATGAAGCCATCGTAGCAAAAATAAAAATATTGGTTAATTCGGGTTGCAATAAAATCATGGCAAGAGGAATACCAAAATAGCCTGTATTTCCCGTGCCACAAGTAAAAGCCAGTGTATTTAAACTGGCATCTTTCCACTGTTTTTTATAATAATGTAAAATAAAAAAAGCAATTGCTGAACCCAATAAAAATACAAAAATAGGTAAAAAAAGCAGTTGCATATTGATATTAATGGATAAAGTGGCAAAAAAGACGACAAAAGGACCTAAAATATAAATGAGTAAAAAAGCAATGTAATCGCGCTTGACTTTTAAATACGTTGTAAGAATGTATCCTATAAAAATATTAAGATACAAAGGGGCTATTTTACCCAGTAATATAAAAAAAAGATTCATGGTTTCCCTTGTTTAAAAAGTTTAGTATAGGCAAATGGTATGAGAAAAAAATGATAATTAAACCTCCAAATAGTTTGCCAAAATAAAGAGTAATAGTACACAAATGAGATACATTTTTAACGCATAAAAAATATTTACTTTAAATAGTTCAATGGCTTTTAAATTGTAACGCGATTGCATGGTTAAATTCAATCCTGAAAAAGGAGAAGTCGAAACCGCTGTTGCCCAAGACATTAAAAACGTAACGGCTAAAAGTGTGTGATTGAGTTCATTCATCCAATTTCCAATAATGGCAATGGAAATAATGGGGTGAATGCCCACAAACGATAAAACAATTAAAATAAAAAGCAACACCGAAGCACTGAATCCATCGAGTTTTGTAAAAGGCAGTTGTATGTTATAGCCCATTAAAACCGAGCTTAACATCACTCCAAATGCCCCTGCAATTAAAAACAGAGCCAATTCATTTTTCATGTTGGGCAATTCATGCGTAATATGATTGAAAAATAGTCTAAAACTCTGTTTTGATTTAAAGGGTAAAATAATGATACAAAGCAATAAAGAAAACAGAGCAATAAGCACAATAATTTTAATATGAGAGTAAAAATAGTGCGTCACTAAAACTAAAAGCGCTAAAAGAAAAGGCACATAAAGCGTTTCAAAATGGATGGGATAGCCTTTAAATGCTTCAAGTTCAGTTGTATTTCTGACGTCCAAGTAGGTTATCATAAAAGCACTTACGGCTAAAAAAAGACCGAAAGTTAAAATGGTAAAGGTATGCAGTTGCGGAGCATAGGTTAAAGCTGCCGCAAAAGCAACAAAAAAAGGGGACCAATAGGCATCGGAAGAAAAAGCTCGTGTCAGCACCATGATTTGCAATCGACTTAAAGGAGCGTATTGCACCATTTTATCTGCAACCAATAACAAAGAAGATAAATTAATCACACTTCCAAACAGATGAATGCCCCAATAGGTCTTAACAAAACTCTGTTTTCCTTGGGGTAATTGTCGGATATGGTTCTCTTTAGGTGTGGCAATTAAGCGTAAAAACCCCACGCCAATGAGCAGACTCAACAGATATAAATTAATCGTGAGCATTTTTTCAATGGGGATGGCATAACCTTTAAATAAAGCAATACCAAAACAAATCAGTGTCAACGTAAGTAGCACATACAAGAGGGTTTTGTTGTTAATAACATGAAACAGTAAAAATAAAGCAAGCCACGCAAAAAGACTCGCAAAGAGTAACAAAGAATCAAAAAAGTATGCAACAATGCTGAGAATAAAAGAGCAAAAGATTAAAAATCCGCAAAGGGCTAAGAGTGTTTTCATGGGCGTATTATACAGTTTATTTTTGATAAAATCATAAAAACAAAAAAGGGGTTCTTTGATACGTTTAGGTTCCAACTCAGCAACAAGGGCGTTGCTTTTACAACAAGCCAATATTGCATTTATCCAACAAGGAGGCAGTTTTGATGAAGATGCCATCGCAACGCTTAATCCAAAATCGTTTGTCTATGAAGCCACATGGGGAAAGTTCAAAGAGTTATATGAAAAATATGGGGTAGATGAAATGCCTTTACTGGTTGCTGATACCGTGGTAACTTCCCATGGCGAGCTTTTACGCAAAGCCAAAGACCAAGACGATGCCAGAAGAATGTTAGAACTTCAAAGCAACAATGAAGTCAGCATTTTAACGTGTATGATATATAAAAGTCCAAAAGTAGAGCTCATTGACCTCTCTATTACAACGTATTGGTTTAAAGAATTTGATAAAAGACATCTTAATGAATATCTGCAAAGTGGCGAATGTATGGGCAAAGCAGGAGCTATTATGGTGGAAGGTTTTTGTCAACCCTATATTAAAAAAGTCCAAGGATATGAGAGTACTGCAATGGGCTTGTGCGTTGAAAAACTCATTCCTTATCTTTAAATAGGCTATGATAACAATAAAAAGGAGTGAACTGTGCCTCATTTACAATTTGAAATCAATAAAAAATTAACGAATGAACAAAAAGATACTTTTGTACAACAAATACGAGTGGCATTTGGCGAAATCATGGATACTACAACGGATCATATTGCTGTTTCTTTGCGGGAATATGATAAATACAATTTAACCATTGGAAGAGCTGATCCTAAAGAAGATATTTGTTTAATGAATTTGGATATACGAGAAGGAAGAACCATAGAAAAAAGGCGAGAGTTGGCACTGCGTTATATGGCAATGGTGCATGAACTTTTAGCAATAGAGACTAAAAACCAATACATCACCTTTACGCAACACAATGGCGAAGATTTTCATTTGATTGAAAAATATTTAGCTTCGTGGCAAAGTGGAGAAGACCCTTTGGCGTAAGTTATCAAAGCTAAAGAAAGATGCCATCTTTTTTGGAAGATGGCATAAATTTCTAGGGATAAGTCTAATATGAATCTTTTTCTATGATTCTATCCAGCGTAGAAATGGCTAAATATTTATCAAAATAAGCTCGGTTAAAACCTTGTTTGGCTTGTGTTAACAAATAGTTTGCATCGGTTAAATCGGTAGTTGTGGAAATGCCTTCATCAAATCTATTTTTTACGATACTGTAATTTTCAGTTGCTTGCTGTAGTGCTAATTTTGAAGTTTCAAGATTGTCAAGAGAGACTTCAAGATTGGATTTTGCATTTTCATATTGCAATTTAATATCGAGTTTGGTTTTGCTTAAAAGCGAAGAGGCACTTAAATATCGGGTTTTATAAATAGTTTGTAAAGAGGAGTCATATCCACCACTGTACAAATTCCATGTTGCTGTTACATTGGCAATATTTTGATTATCTTCTTTATTTTCTGCTTTTTGTGAGAAGTCATCATAATATTTATTATGAGATACCGAAGCATCAATTTTAGGATAATATCCCGATTTGGTAGATTTTTCTAACTCTTTAATGGAGTGTAAATTCATTTTTAAAGCTTGAATTTCGCTTCGATTTTCCAATAAATTTTCATCATAACTTAAAGCTTGCAAGTGACGATCATTGAGCTTTTCTATCGTTTCATTGTCTAAATTCATGCCACCTAAGATATTGGACAATTGAAATTTAGCTACTCTTAAATCCCCTTGTGCTTTTACTGCATTTTGTTTGGCACTTGACATATTAACTTGAACTTGGAGTAAGTCATTTTTTGCGATTAATCCTTGGTCATATCGATTTTGTGAATCTTCAAATTGCTCTTGAAATAAAAGATAGGCACTGTTATAGGTTTCAAGGGCATTTTGTTTATCCAAATAGTTAATATAGGCTGTTTTAGTATTTAATACAATATCTTGTTTTGTGGCATTCAGTGCATACTGTGAAGACAAAGAGAGATATTTAGCAGACTCTTTTGAAGCTAAATCTTTAAAACCATTAAATAAATTGTAGGACAATTTCAAACTGGCTGTTATATCATCTGATTTGAATCCTACATTGGGTTTATCGGTATTGGTATACCCGTAAGAGGCATCTAATTTGGGTAAATAGTTTGAATTATTGAGCTTAACATTTTCTAAACTTTCAATATAGTCATAGTTTTTACCTTGAATATCAAAGTTGTTGTCTAAGGCTTTTTTGACAGCTTCTTCAAGGTTCAAAGCATGGGCATTTACCGCGAACAAAGCGGCTAATGAGAGAGTTATACAGTCTATTTTTTTCATCAATAGTGTCCTTTTATGATTTACTGACATCGACATTTTTAGTGGGTTTTTTACCAAAAAAGAGTCGATTTTCTAAAGTGATAAAAAACATCAAAAGGGCTGGTGTAACAAATATTGTAAATACGGTTGAAAGGGCTAAGCCTCCAGTTATTACGGAACCTAATCCACGGTAAAACTCACTTCCCGGACCTGGAATGAGAACCAACGGTAACATCCCAAAAATTGAGGTTAATGAACTCATATAAATGGGGCGTATTCGTGTTCGTGTCGCTTCTATAACCGCCGCTTTATGTTCATAGCCTTCATCTCGTATCAGATTTAAACTTTGATGTACGATTAAAATGGCATTGTTGACAACAATTCCAATTAAAATAATAAATCCAAGCATGGTTAAAACATCCAAAGGTTGGGGTTCTATAAACGCATTGGTTAATGCAAGTCCAATAAACCCACCAGCCGTTGCCAATGGAACAGTAAACATAATTACAATGGGATATAAAAAATTGCCAAATAAAGCTGCCATGAGCAAATAAATAATAATAAGCGCAAGGACAAAATTAAGACTCAACATCCCTATGGTTTCCGTTAATTTATCAGCAGTTCCACTAATACCTACTTCTACACTGTTTGAAATTTTCCCCTCATTTTTCATATTTTCAATTGCTTCCCCTAAAATGGTCATGGTCTCTTGAATGGTCATATTTTGGGGCGGTGTAACTTGCAATGTAATGGTTCTTTTTCCATTTAAGTGTCTGATTTCACTGATTCCTGTAGTATTAACAGCATTTGCAAGTGATGACATAGGTAACAATGCACCATTGGGAACCGCCACTTGAGCGGATAAAATATCTTCTGGTGTTTTGATTTGTTCGTCATTGGCTTTTAAAACTAAATCTATCTTCTTTTTGCCCTCTTGTTCAAAATCCGATATTTTTCTGCCACTCATTAAAACATCTGCCATAACCCCTAAATCGAACGAACTCAAATCCAGTGCTTTTAGGGCATCTTGATTGGGTGTGATTCTGACTTCAGGATACAATAACTCAATAGAGGGCACGGGTCGTACTTGTGCTCCTTGGATGGCGCCACTGGTGACCATAAACAGTTGCATTCCCACTTCGGCAATGTCTTCTATTTTTTCTCCGCTGATATCAACATTAACTGTTTTCCCCTCACCAATGCCATCTTCAAAAACTCCTGATTGCAGTGAGACTCCAAAAACGGAGGGTAAAGAGTTGATAATAGGTCTAAAAAATGGGATTAATTCTCTGGCTCTGCTTTCATGCATTGAAGTTCCACCAAAAAGATTAAAATCTCCAAAAGAGACAAAAAAAGCTCTGTTGATTCCCGGAACACCATTGACATCTTGGTTGATATTTGGCTCAACGCTTTTCATTAAATATGCACCCATATTGTATCGCTCTTCATAAGAAAGACCCGGTGGAGTAATTAAAATATTAAAAATCAAGTTTTTATTGCCTTGGGGTAAATAATCCATTTTAGGAAATAAAGAGATGATGATGATTGCAGAAAAAGTCGCCAAACCTCCTATGGTAATGATTTTTGTCATGTTTGTTTGTAATGACCATTTAACAATTTTCATAAATAAATTGACAAACTTATGACCAAATTGTGTGAGCGAACTCTCTCCTGGGGGTTCTTTGCCTGAAATAGAGGCAAATTTTTTCCAAAGCATTGGAATAACCGTAATGGAAACAAACAATGAAAATAATACAGCAGAAGTAACCGCAATGGCAATATCTTTAAACAGCTGTCCGGCTTCATCTTGCAAAAAGATAATAGGGATAAATACAGCCATTGTAGTAGATGAACTTGCAACCAATGCTCCCCAAACTTCTTTGGTTCCTTTATATGCTGCATCAGCTACACTCATGCCCTCTTTTCGGTGTCGGTCAATATTTTCTAATACGACAATGGCACTGTCAACCAACATGCCAACCGCAAAAGAGATACCTGCTAAGGAAATGGTATTTAAACTTCTCTCCATGGCGGATAAAATAATAAATGTTCCAATAACAGAAATCGGAATAGCAATACTCACGACTGCGGTGGGAGAAATGGCTCTTAAAAATAAAATTAAAATAAAAACGGCCAATGCACCACCAATTAAAATATTTTGTTGGACTAAATCAACAGAACCAACAATATAGGGTCTTTGATCATAAATCCATTTGATAGTGAGTCCCTCTTTTTTAAGGAGAGTTTCATTGAGTTCATTAACAACTTTTTCAACTTCATTGGTAAGTGCAACAATATTTGCATCACTGCTGGGTTGAACCCCTAAAAAGATTCCATCTTTGCCTAAGAACATGGCAACGGTACTGGGTGTTTCATACCCGAAATCAACGTCAGCGATATCTGCAACAGTTACTCTTTGTTCTTGATTTGAAACCAAAATAATATCTTTTATCTCTTGTGGAGTTGAAAATTTATGAACGGTTCTAATTCGGTAAGAACGTCTGCCCATATTTTGAGTCCCCGCAGAAACATCAACATTTTCAGCTTGTAGAGTATTAATTACTTGCGAAATAGTAAGGTTATAAGCAGCAAGTTTACTGATATCAAGATTGATTTGCATCTCTTGCTCTCGTCCACCTCCGCCCATCGTTCCAGAAACACCTTCCACTCTTTTGATAACGGGTTTTATTTCGTTTTCAAAAAAAGTTTTATACTCATCAATATGTCTACTATTTTCATCTAAGGTTTGTAACATCATCCAAATAACTGGACTTGCTGTTGCTGTTTCAATGATGGGTTCATCCACATTATTGGGATATGAACTCACTTCATTGAGTTTATTGGAAACATCTTGAAGGGCGACTCGAATATCGGTTCCCAATTTAAATGTCAGCGTTATTTCGCCTGAATTATCAGAAGAAGATGATTCATATTCAATTAAATTATTTAAGCTTTTAAGGGCATCTTCTTGTTCTTCAATAATCTCTCGTTCAATTTCATACGGAGTGGCTCCTGCTCATGTTGTTGTAATCTTAATCTCTGGTTTTGAAACATTTGGAGTTAATTGGTAGGGTAAATTTCCCAATGAAATAAGTCCAAATAAAACCACGATTAACACTGAAACGATAATTGTGACAGGGTTTTTAATCGAAAATTTTATTAAATCCATAATTTTTTCCTATTTATTTATAATATGAACAGGCATATCAGGGAAAATTCTTTCATTTCCTTTGGTTACTAGAGGCATGTTTTGGACTAATCCTTCACCCATAATGGCAGCATTTAATCCAAAATAGGCAATAACTTTTACTGGAATCATCACTGCTTTATTCTCTACAATGGTAAAAACCACATCCATATTAAATCGTTTAATAACTGCATCTCGGTGGATGACTAAGGCTTGTGTTTTTGACTCTTTGGCAAAATTTATTTTTGCACTTGCGCCATCAAAAATGAATTTTTCACCCGCATTGGCTTTAAATCTAACAGGAAACGTTCGTGTTAATTTATCTCCACTGGGAATGGCTGCATAGAGTTTTGCTTTGATGATTTCATCGGAAATATTAATATCATACACATCACCACTTTTTAAACCACCAATAAAAGATATGGGAAGATTAAAAACAATTTCCAACTCTTGGGTATTCACCAACGTAGCTATTGAAGAACCTGTATCTAACCACTCGTTTAGATGAATATTTTTTTCTACAATTATTCCAGAGTAGGGAGCTTTTATCACTTTCTTAGTTTTTTGAATATCTAACTCATTGAGTTTTGCTTTGGCAGAAATCAAATTTTCATTGGCAACATCGTATTCAACTTTTGCATCATCAAATACTTTTTGTGAAATAGAGTTCTTTTCAAGTAATGCACGGTATCTGTCATAATTCTTTTTTGCATTTTTTAATTGAACGTCATACATATTAACAGCGGCTTGGGAAGCTTCTATTTGAGCATCTAAAATATCGGAATCTATTTGCAATAAAAGATCATCTTTTTTGACTTTTTGCCCCACCTCAAAACCAATTTTTTTTACTGCCCCTGAACTTTCACTTGCAATTTTTGATTTTTTATCAAAATTGACAGTTCCCACAAACTCTTGTAAATCATGGACTTCTTGTTGTTGTAAAGTTTGAACTTCCACCAAGGAAGCCGGTTGTTCTTGAGCAGCTTCAATAAAAGTTGCTACGGTAAACACAACAAAAAACAGAACCAAAGCTAATTTTTTCATACGTATATTTCCTTATTTAATTAATTTTCTGACTATTTTATACACCAAAGGTGCAACAACAAGAATGATGGGAAAAGCACATACAAATGCTTTACTAAAGGCTTCTAACCAAATTAAAATAAATCCATCAATAAACCCTAAATTGATATAGGTAATAATAAAACTCATGATAAAGCTCATAATTAAACCCATAAAAAATGCAAAAAGTACTCTTTCATATTTTTTATTAATCATTCTTCACCTCGATTAAATCAAATAAATTATTGATAAAACTTTTACAAATAGTATCAACATCACACTCTTCTTGGGTCATTTTTTGTAAAATTAAACCCTTTTCAAAAACCAATAAACCGTCTATAAAATTTACAGCTTGAGGGATTAATTCACTCCTTTTTATTCCCTCATCAATGATATTTTTGAGTTGTTCTTTAAAAAATATATGACACGTGTCGTTATATTTTTTCATCTGTTCATTTTCTTCACCTAAAACAACGGAAAGATACTCTTTATAGCCATTAAAATGTTTCATATTTTCATCACTCTCATCTAAAACAAATCTGAAAAAATGAAAAATCTTCTCTTTGGTGGTTTTAGCCTCTTTTATGGTTTCTAAAAATTCTGTATGGTACTCTTCAATACTGATATTAATTATTTCAAAAATAATATCCTCTTTGCTTTCAAAATATTCATAAATAGTCCCTTTCCCAATTTCTGCTGTTTTTGCAGCTTGTGCAACGGTCAATTTTTTAATGCCAATTTCATAAATTAAATCTTTACATGCAATAGCAATTTCTCTTCTTTTTTGTGCTTTATCAACCACTTTTGGTGCCATAGTTATCCTTAAAAAATATCAAATTATTTGTTTATTGACCATTGGTCAATAATGGAAGTATACTGAGAGAAACTTAATATTTTTTTAATTTCTGACCATGGGTCAATAAAAATATGAAAAAAAAGAGTGGCTTTATTTTTAAGCGGTAAAGAGAAGTGTGATTTTTATTTTTAAGTATAATTCTTTAAACGGATTATATCGATACAGCTACAATACAATCATCTAAAACAGTGGGTTTTGCAATTTTGAGTTTGATTTTTTTAATGGGATAGTGCTTTTTAAGAGTTTTTTTGAGAAATAAAAGAGCCTCTTCTAAGAGTTCAAATTTTTTCTCTTTTAGGTGCATTTTTATGTCGTTGGCTACTTGGGCATAATTGACAAATTGACCCTTGGTATAGTGATATTTAAAAGAGCAATCCACCACAACTTGTTGTGGATGGACTCTTTCGTGTGGAAGTATGCCAATGATGGTCTCAAAGGTCAATTTTTCTATGGTAACTTTCATATTGAATTAGCTGACTTTTAACTCTTCTTTTTTAAGTAAACGCACAATATTGGGAATGTGTTTATAAAAAATGATAAAAGCAATAATGTACATAGGCGCATTTGAACCCACCTCTAAACCGTTGTTCAAAAAAAGCGCACTGATAATAACTGCCATTAATCCCAACAGCGAAGATAAAGAAGAGATTTTAAGCACTTTGGCACAAAATCCCCAAACAACTGCTCCTATAAGTGTTGGAATGGGAATTAAGACAATAAAAATCCCCAACCCAGTTGCTACGCCTTTTCCTCCTTCAAGTCCTAAGAAAACCGAGTAACAATGTCCTAAGACAGCTAAAACTCCAATACCCCAAAGTGTTGATTCACTTGCGCCTAAAGCAATGGCAACGAGTAAAACAAGAGTTCCTTTTAAAGCATCTAAAACCACGGTTGCTACACTTAATTTTTTTGCTAAGCTGGGGTTGGTTTGTTTGACGACTCGTAAAACATTGGTTGCGCCGATACTTTTGCTTCCTTGAGATTTAATATCGACTCCGGCAAATACTTTGGCTAAGATAAGTCCAAAAGGAATTGAGCCAAATAAATAAGCAGCTATAAAAAATTGAATACTTGAATGCGAGAAAAAATCCATCGATGACCTTTTAGTGTTTAGTTTATTTGTTTAAATGGATTATAACTAAAATTTTGTTATATTCCGATTTAATTAAAGCTAGCAATATGGATTGCTCAAAAGGTTAATTTTGAACTTAAAAGAAGAAATTTTAAAATTAAAGCAAGAACTTGATGTAACGATTGTCGCACATTTTTATCAACGTGATGAGGTGTTTGAGCTTGCAGATGTTACGGGTGATTCGTTGGAATTGGCAAAAAAAGCGATGAATACCCAAAGTCAATATATCTTGTTTTGTGGTGTGGGATTTATGGGTGAAAGCGTTAAAGTTTTAAGCCCACAAAAAAGAGTCTTAATGCCCAAAATTGCGTGTTGTGCCATGGCTCGAATGATTGATGTGGATTATTTTGATGAGAGTTTGAAAAAACTCAACGACATTGGCATAAAAAATGAGGATTTACTTCCAATTACCTACATCAACTCCAGTGCTGCGGTAAAAGCTCGTGTGGGACAAATGGGGGGAATGGTATGCACAAGTTCAAATGCCTATAAAATTATTCAAAAAGGTCTTGAAAGCGGGAAAAAAATCTTTTTTGTTCCTGATCGTTGTTTGGGACAAAATTTTGCAAAAAGCTTGAAACTCAAATCTTCTGTTATTGGAGATGGTACAAATTTACATGAAGCGGATATTATTTGTTACAATGGATTTTGTTCGGTGCATCAACTTTTTAGTGTAGAAGACATTGAATTTTATCGCAATAAATATCCCGATATTTTAATTGCTGTGCATCCTGAGTGTGATGTCAGTGTTTGTGATGCCGCAGATTTTGTGGGTTCCACGTCTCAATTAATCCAATATATTAAAAATTTACCCCCAGAACAAAAAGTGGCTGTTGGAACAGAGTATAATATGGTAAATCGTTTACGAGAAAAAAATACCTATATATTAAGCTCAACGAAGCCTGAGTGTCCAACGATGAATGAAACGACGTTGCAAGATGTATACAATACGTTAAAGCAAATCCAAAAAAATCAAGATGCGCCGTATGAAAATGAAATCATTGTCGATGAAACGGTAGTAAAATGGGCGAAAATTGCTCTTCAAAGGATGTTTGAAATATGATTAATATACGAAAATTTGTTAAAAATGCGGTTATTGAAGATAATGGTCGAGGAGATTTATTCTTTGATATTGCACCCAAAGGACGATTTAAAGCCAAAGTTATTG
>JBAYZM010000031.1:0-14480 GCA_041672515.1 Arcobacteraceae bacterium | reverse complement strand
TTTACAAAGATTATCTTTACAAACCACTTCTTTTAAAGAACTTAATCTCAGCTAAACTCTTCTCATCGTTCCTCTGAAATTGGACGGGAATTATAGACAAATTCTCTCCTCTTGTCAAGGGTTTTTTCTTTTATTTGGCTTAAATTTTTGAAAATATCTTTGTCTCATTTTAGTACTCATATAATAGGCTTTAAAAATTAATTATTTAACCCTTATGAGTGAATGATTATTTATAATTTTTGTCATTTAATTTATGGCTTTAAAGTTTCTATTAAGAGTAAAAGTATAAAATGCACGATTATATATTTATAATGAAAGGAAATTACTATGTATAACAGAGATTATTTATCTCATAATGATTCAACACAATACACAAATGAAGCCTCTCAAGCACAGTTGATGAGCTTTTTAAAATCGACTTATCAGCTTTTTGCAGGATCACTTCTTGCTGCAACGGCGGGGGCTTATATTGGTTTAGATATGGTTTCAACTATTGCCAGTTGGTACTGGGGATTGGTTATATTAGAGTTCGTATTACTCTTTGGTCTTTTTGCAGTTAAAAATAAACCAGGAATTAACCTTGCTGTTTTATTCGGATTTACGTTTGTAAGTGGGTTAACGATTACGCCTTTATTGTCGTCTGTTTTTAATATGCCAGGTGGAGCTTCTATTGTTGCTCAAGCATTTTTAATGACATCAGTTGCATTTGGTGGAATTTCTATGTTTGCGCTTACAACAAAAAGAGACTTCTCAGGTATGGGAAAAATGCTCTTTATTGCATTAATCATTTTAGTTGTAGGTTCAATTTCAAACATTTTTATTCAAGCACCTTTATTACAACTGGGAATTGCAATGGTAGGAGCAGTTTTATTTTCTGCTTTTATTCTATACGATACACAACAAATCATTAAAGGTGGTTTTAGTACGCCTGTTGAAGCAGCGATTGCTTTATATTTAGATTTCTTTAATCTATTTATTTCGCTTTTACAAATACTTGGTATTTTTAACAAAGAAGAATAACATAACTCCCTTTGGGGAGTTATTCACTGCACATGAATCCTACAACAAATCCAAATCACAGACTCATCGACGCCAACCTTAATCGACTTCGAGAAGGTATTCGAGTGGTTGAAGATATTTTTAGATACATTTACAACAATAAAGAGATTGCTTCACGACTAAAAACATTACGGCATAAAGCACGTATTGATTTATACAATGAACTTTTGCAATCACGTGATATTAAAAATGATGTTTTAAAAAAGTCGACGACAACAGAACAACACCGAGAAGATTTAACCGCGATTTTAATTGCCAATTTTAAACGAGCGCAAGAGAGTGCTAGAGTCCTCGAAGAGTTTACCAAACTCCACGATGTTAAAACCAGTGAAGTTTTTAAAACTATTCGCTATGAACTCTATGATATAGAAATCAGTTTAGTTCAGTAGTGATTATTTTTTGTTGGTCAGCGTTACGGCTTGTTCAACCCATTTTTCTTCTTTAATTCGGTTTTCAAGCCCTAAGTATTCACTCACCCAATCACAATTCTTTTTACTCCACTTTGAAACTTGGTCAAAATGAAAAATGCCCAATTCGTTTAAATCTTCTTCTGTTTTGTCATCAATTCCATCAATATATCTTAAATCATCTTTTCCTGTGGGTCTTGGTTTACTTAAGATAATGGGTCGATTATAAATATTTCCGTGAACTTTAAAATCATGATTATATTTATAAAGGGATGACTTTGTTTCTCTTGTTGCGCGTCCAATTAGAAGCCCAATAAAAAAACCTATAAACGATGCAATGACTAAACATAAAACCATTTTTGAAGCTATTTCTATCACGATTTATTCCTCTATAATATTAAATTCTACTCTACGATTTGCCAAGGAGTATCCCTCTTCATCGTTGGCAACTAAAGGTTTGGTTTTCCCATATCCTTTTGCAACCAATCGATCGGCATTGACTCCTAATTCCACTAATCTGCTTTTAACACTGTTGGCTCTTTGTTCTGAAACGGTTTGATTAAAACTGTCATCGCCTTTGGCATCAGTATGTCCGGCAATTTCAATTTTAATTGTTGGGTTATCAATAATAATTTTAGCGATTTTTTCGAGTGTTTCTTTGCTTTCATTGGCAATGTTTGAACTCATTCGTTGAAATACAATGCTGTTGTTCACTAAAAGCATATTAATTTGCGCTTGTAAACTTTCATTGTTTGAAACTTCTGCGTTTTGTTTTTGTGTTTCATCCAAATTTTGTTCAACCGTTTTTTCCATATTTTCTTGAGTTTCAACAACGGATTCATCTTTAAGAACCACTTCGCCTTGAACTTTTTTAAACTCTTCTTCGGGTGTTAAAGGTGTTGGCAAAAGTGCTTCTTCTTGCTGTTGTATTTGTGCATCTTGCACTGCTTCTTCTATGGCTACTTGCTGTTGAGCTTGCATGTCTTGAATAAATTGTTCTTGTTGTGTTTCTGCTGGTTGTGTCTCTTCCACAACAGTAGTTGGGATTGATACGGTGAGTTCATTGAAAATTTGTTCAGCTTTTGTATAGACACATATCGTAATAAACACGACCAATAAGAGTAATAATAATATAATTTTATTCGGTAAACTCATATCTTTTTCTTTTTAATAATTTTTTTGTTGCACAAATAGAATACAACTGCACATTATATAACAATAATTATTAAGCAACAGTTTAAAATAAAATAAAAAAATTTAATTTTGAAGTAAAAGGAGGTAAAAAGATTCTCAAACAATCTAAGAGAACTTAAATTGCCAGAGAATACGAGATATATGCACCTAAAGTATAAATGCCCATACACAAAAAATAAAACTTGAATTGTTCTGCAACTAACATGGTATTTCCTTTTTCTAAGATAAGGAAATTATAAAAACAATGCGTTGCAATTTGATTGCATTACAGTGTCAATTCAATTACAAATCTGTAAGCAGTTTGTATTCACCCAAAGCCAAATCTTCTACGCTGTATCCGGCAAAATTGTTTCGGTGCAGTTCAAGCACTTTATTGCCCACCGCTGCAAACATCCGTTTGACTTGGTGGTATCGACCTTCACAAATCTCCAGTTGCACTTTTGTAGGAGTTAATACAGTAAGTTTTGCAGGAAGTAAAGGTTTACTCTCACCGTTAAGCATCAAAGTTCCACTGGCAAAGATTTCAGCTTCATTGCCATTTAAGGGTTGTGCCAATGTCGCTTCATAGACTTTTATGGCTTCACTTTTTGGCGAAGTGAGTTTGTGATTTAATACCCCGTCATCGGTGATAAGTATGGCTCCTGTTGTATCGACATCAAGTCTTCCAACGGTTGAAAGTTTGGGGTTTCTTCTTTGCCAACGTTCGGGCAAAAGTGAATAAATCAGCACTCCTGCATCATCATGTGAGCAAATGACATTTTGAGGTTTGTTCATCAAAAGAGTAAGAGAAAGTGCATCTAAAGGTTCACCATCAATGGTAATATCAGTGTGCAGTGCTTTTAAAGCAGGATTAAAAACTTCTTCCCCATTAATACATACTTTATAATGACGCATAAATTTTTTGGCTTCTTTACGAGAACAGTAACCAAGGGAAGAGAGAAAAGCATCGAGGCGTTTTGGGGTGTTTTTTTGCATGATATTTAACTCTTTTTACTTTCTAACTTATTATATTTATTTAAAATACTTTCATTTTTACCAAAAGCTTTTATCTCATATTCTAATAATTGTTGTTCAATATCTGGATTTAAAATGATATGTTCAAAAAACTCATAATCTTCAACTAATTTTTTAAATTTTCTTTTTCCAAGAATTCCTAAACAATGATAAAATAAAAATTCTAGTTCATCTTTTGTAAATTGTGCTCTGAAAATATCGACATATCTTTGTTTATTATCAATATTACTTTCGTCAATAAATTTTATTATTTGATATATCTGCCCAAAATAAGTTCCAGTATATTTTTCATATCTTTTATTAAATTCGTCGTAACCAAAAGTCTTATATCTTATCTTAAAGATAATTAAATATCTTTCTATTACATCATAAGATATGAACACAGAAGTCTTCATACAATTTAAAATATCAAGGTCAGCATCATCAATTCCAAAACATTCAGTAATTTCTCCTCCTCTTCCATCCATAAATCCATCATTACTCTTATATATATCTACTTTTATAGATAAGCCATTTTTTGTATTATTAAAAACTTCATTTAATTGAAAAAAAGTATTTTCAAACATTTGTAATTTTGTAGCTTGATTTTGTAATTTTAGTGATTCACTTTGTTCTTGTTGAGCAATTCTTGATTCTTTCAACTCTTCTCTTGTTGCTTTAAGTTCTTCAGTTTGAATATAAATTGTAAAGAGAAGAAGTAATATAGTAATGAAGGCAAATATTGGATTAAGTGTACCTCCAAGAAAATCGCCAAGTTGTGCAAATTCTTGAATATTATTTAGAAAGTTTTCCTTATTCATAAGCTTATGATAGTAAATAAAGAGAAGAGAGCTTATTACTATAATTACAACTGTAATAATTATTAGTAATATATACTTTAAAGAGAAGCGTTTTTCTTTTTCTTTCATTTTATAGCCTTTGTAAAAAATAATATACTTTATCACAATCAAAAGAGATTTAATATAGTCTATTTTTGTTAAGGTCAAGGCGGTGTTTGGATTTTATGGAGGAGCGTACAATTAGTACGTGAGTCTATAAAATTCAAATGCCAACGCAGAGATTGGCAAAAAGAGATTGTAGTAAATCTCTTTTTAGAAATCGTCGAAGTCGATACTGCCTTTAGAATAGTTCACCACATTCCCCTCAAAGAAATTCGTTCTTTGGTCATTAAAACTTGCATACCCATCAACCCAAGGAATGGGGTGTTTGACGTTATACAAAGGTTTGTATCCTACCGCATCGAGTCGTTTATCCGCAAGATATTCGATGTATTGTCGAATAATCGCATCGGTAAATCCTAAGATTTGCCCTTGTGTGATGTATGAACCCCATGCGGCTTCTAAATCAACGGCTTTTTTGAACATCTCTTTGACTTCTACTTCCAAATCCGGTGTGAAAAGTTCGGGTCGCTCTTTTCTTACAGAGTTAATCATGTTTTGGAACAATAAAAGGTGCGTGACTTCATCTCTTTGGATAAATCGAATCATTTGAGAACTTCCTAACATTTTTCCCGATTTTCCCAAAGCGTACATGGCTGCAAAACCTGCGTAGAAGTACAATCCTTCTAAGATTTGGTTGGCAAACATCGCTAGGACTATTTTTCTGTCATCAATACCACCAGAAAGATTTTTATACACTTCGGCAATATAATTGTTTTTCTCTTTGAGTTTCGCGTCGGTTTTCCACATGTTATAAATTTCATCGGTATTATCTGAAATCGACTCTACCATCACGGCGTAACTTTTTGAGTGGTTGGCTTCTTCATAACTTTGTCTTGACAAACACGCGTTGATTTCGGGTGCGGTGATATACGGATTGATGTTGTCCATTAAGTTATTGGTTTGCAATGAGTCCATAAAAATAAGTTGGCTTAACACAAGGTCATACATTCGTTTTTCAGCGGGAGTAAGATACTTATAATCTTTGGCATCACCGGTCATTTGAACTTCTTTTGGAAACCATGTGTTGGCTTCCATGGTGTCCCATAGATTTAATGCCCACTGGTATTTCATTTTTGTAAAGTTAATCATACCATCGCTGTTTCCACCAAAAATTCTTCTGTCGTTTAAACTCTCTTTAGAATCAGGGTTATAAATTGTCTTTCTTTCCATTATTATTTCCTATGTATTTTTAAGCTGTTCTACGTTTTTGGCTTATTGACAACCACTGCACTCCATGCTTCGGTCTTCCACATTGGAAGCTGCTTCGGGTGATTGGCTTCTTAGATAGTACGTTGATTTTAATCCCAATTTCCAAGCTAAGGTGTAAATTTCGTGCAGATATTTTCCACTGGCTTTATCTAAGCTCATAAAAATATTGGTACTTTGTCCTTGGTCAATCCATTTTTGTCGTACTGCGGCTGCTTTAATGATATCCAATTGATCCACCTCATACGCAGGCGTATAGTAACTCCATGTATCAGGACTTAAATTGGGAACAACTACGGGAATAAGTCCGCTTAAGTTCTCTTCAAACCATTTTCGCTTGTACACTGGCTCAATGGCTTGGGTTGTTCCTACTAAAATAGAGATAGAACTTGTTGGGGCAATTGCCATTAAATATCCGTTTCTCATACCATCTTTTTTCACTTTGGCTCGAAGTTTATCCCAATCGTACCCCGAATCAAACAAATCTTTTTCAACCAACGCATTGGCGGCTTGTGGGGCATGTTCGTGAGGCATGATTCCTTGACTCCATTTTGAACCCTCAAAGTGTGGGTATGAACCTTTTTCCACCGCAATATTTGAGCTTGATTCAATCGCATTATAAGAAACTGCTTCTAAAATGGCATCGATTTTTTTAAGGTGGGCATTGCTTCCCCAAACAATTTGTTGTTCGGCTACCATTTGCGACTCACCCATAACACCAAGCCCAATGGCTCGTGTTTTTAAGTTGGTGGCTTTCACTTTTCTAAGCGGATAAAAGTTTAAATCAATCACGTTATCCAACATACGAATGGCAATTGGCGTAACTCGTTTGATGTCTTCATCGGTGTTGATTTTACTTAAATTAATAGAAGCCAAGTTACAAACAGCCGTATCGCCATCGACTTTCTCTTTTTCTACAATAAAAATTTGTTTGCCAGCAATACTGTCCAGTGCCGTTACTTTGTTGGCTTTTTTAACCACTCCCGTGTCAATGGTGATTAAATCTTCTTCTTCGTAGGTTTCAATGCTTCCATCGTTGTACTCAAATTTGATTTTATAGTGGTTAGGGTTGGTATTTTGGAAAATCTCTGTACATAAATTTGAACTTCTAATATGCCCCATGTGTGAGTTTGGATTGGCTCTGTTTGCATTGTCTTTAAAACATAAGAACGGACTTCCACTTTCAAAATAGGAGGTTAAGATTTTTTTCCATAAATCTTTGGCTTTCATTCTGTCTTTGGTGATACTCTCATCGTTTTCATACTCAATGTATCGTTTTTCAAACGCATCACCAAACAAATTGCTTAAATCTTTAACTTCATACGGATCAAACAACGTCCAGTAAGAGTCTTCTAACACTCTTTTCATAAACAAATCTGGAATCCAAAGTGCTGGAAATAAATCGTGCGCTCGTCGTCTCTCTTCTCCAGAGTTTTTCTTTAAATCGATAAAATCACTGATATCCATATGCCACGGCTCTAAATAAACGGCAATCGCCCCTTTTCTTGTACCCAATTGATCCACCGCAATAGCTAAGTCGTTGGTGATTTTTAAAAAGGGAACCGTACCTCCTGCTGCACTTTTGTGGTCATCAATGACTCCACCCAAACTTCTGATTTGATTCCAATCCCAACCAATTCCCCCACCAAATTTTGACAACAGTGCCATCTCTTTATAACCATCAAAAATTCCTTCGATGTTATCGGGACTTGAACCAATATAACACGAACTGAGTTGGTGTCGATTGGTTCTGGCATTGGAAAGGGTTGGCGTTGCAAGCATCACTTCAAATTTTGAAATGACATCGTAAAACTCTTTGGCTCGTTCTTGTTTATTTTTTTCATTTTGCGCTAAGAACATGGCAATTCCCATAAACATGTGTTGTGGCAATTCAATGGGTTGTGCTTTTTTGTCTTTGATTAAATATCGGTCATAGAGTGTTTTAATCCCTAAATAGTTAAATTGAAAATCTCGTGCAGGGTCTAAATGGCTGTTTAAATCCTCTAAATCGTATCCTCGTTCAAGAGCAGGAATCATTCTTCCTGCTTCTTGGGCTTTTTTAATATAGGTTTTTAAATGGCAATACGATTCCCCTTTGATTCCACTTGTGGCAATACCTACTTTGTGATATAAATCAAATAAAAACAGTCGAGCAGCTACAAATGTCCAGTTAGGAACATCAATATCAATCTTCTCAACCGCCGTTTTAATCAACGCATCTTGTATTTGAGAACTTGTCATTCCATCGATAAATTTGATGTGTGCGTCCAGTTCCAATTCACTCTGACTAACACCATCCAACTCTTTGGTTGCAGCAATCGTCATTTTTTGAATTTTAGTAATATCTAAAACTTCTTTTCGTCCATTTCTTTTTAGAATCATTATTGACATATTATTTCCCACTCTTAGATAATTTTTTATTTATTAAATACTCTGTTAAAAATCGCATCGACATTTTTGGTGTAATACTCAAAATTAAAACACTCTCGTATTTGGTCTTCGCTTAATGATTGTCGTAACTCATCATCGGCTAATAGGTATTGTAAGTACAACGACTCGCCTTTGTCATTGGTGGTAGGTTTTCCTTGTTGTAAACCTTCCCACACTTTCATGGCATTGCGTTGAACAATTCGGTACGCATCTTCTCGGCTTACGCCTGCTTTTGGAAGTTCAAGCAATACTCTTTGAGAAAAAACCAATCCGCCTGTTAAGTTAAGATTTCGCATCATATTTTCAGGCATTACGGTTAAATTGGCAATAACATTGTTCATTCGGTGTAACATAAAATCGGTCGTAATAAACGAATCAGGTAACCAAAATCGTTCAGTTGAAGAGTGAGAAATATCTCGTTCATGCCAAAGGGCTACGTTTTCCATTGCAGGAATGGCGTACGCTCGAATCATTCGAGCAAGTCCTGTGATGTTTTCAGTCAAAATCGGGTTTCGTTTGTGAGGCATGGCTGAGCTTCCTTTTTGCCCTTTGGCAAAAAACTCTTCACACTCATACACTTCTGTTCGTTGCCAATGTCTTACTTGCACCGCAAATTTTTCAATAGAAGACGCCATTAAAGCTAAAGCCGTTGCGAGTCTTGCATATCGGTCTCTTTGAATAACTTGATTGCTTGCAGGGGCTGATTTAAGTCCTAATTGGGCACACGTATACTCTTCAAGCTCCAGTGGTGCATGAGCAAAATTTCCCATCGCGCCACTGACTTGTCCTACACAAATCACATCCATGGTTTGTTGCAAGTTTTCTAAATGTCGAGCCATCTCATCGTACCATACGGCCAACACCAAACCAAAGGTAATAGGCTCACCGTGGATTCCGTGACTTCGTCCGACCATTAAAGTCATTTTGTGTTCATAGGCTCGTGTTTTTATCGATTCCATCATCATTTTTACATCTTCAATAATCAATTCCAATGAACTTTTCATTTGAAGAGCAACCGCAGTATCAACGGTGTCTGAAGAGGTCATTCCATAGTGAAACCATCGTGACTCTTCTCCTAAAGTTTCAGAAACAGACGTAGTAAACGCGATTAAATCGTGTCGAGTAATGGCTTCAATTTCATCAATTCGTTCAACACTGAATCCAGCATTTTCAACAATTTTCTTAGCATCATCATCGGGAATTAAACCTAACTTATTCCAAGCTTTTACAACCGCAACTTCCACATCCAGCCATGCTTGATATTTTGCTTGCATTGTCCATTTAGAACTCATCTGTTCTCGTGCGTATCTCTCAACCATTGTTATTCCCTTGTATGCGTTTTTATGAAGTATTTTGTTATTTTTTTGTATGATATGTTATCTTATTTATTCAAAATATTGGCTAAATTTGAAAAGACTTTTACACAAATTTTAGGAAAAAATATTGCCCTTTATACTCAAAGAATTTCAAACCCAAGTAGATAAAAAAATACAACTCTTTTTAATGCAAAATCTCGATATATCCACGTCTGTATCGCAAAGACTCATCAACAAAAACCGTGTTTTTAAACTCGACATGACGCCGTACAAAATGTCCGAAATCATAGAAGAAGAACGCTTGATTGTGGCACTGTTTGAGGGGCATACACGAGGGTTGAAACCCCTTTTAACGTTTAAAGATTTTGCTTTATTTGATAAGCCCACTCATCTAATGGTTCACCCCATTTCAAAACAAACACCTTACTCTTTGTTGGATGAAATTCGTTACCATTTTGGAAAAGAGTCAAACTTAATTCACCGAATTGATGCGGAGACGTCGGGTTTAGTTTTAGTGGGATTAAATTATAAAAGTATTACCGATTTAAAAACCATGTTTGAAGAAAAAAAATACAAAAAATCCTACTTAGCCATTGTCCAAGGGCACATCAAAGAAACTCTGCATATTGATGCCAAATTGGAAAAAGAGGGAGAACTCATAGGCGTACGAATGAAAGCAGGCAACAGTGGAAAAGAGTCACTGACAATCATTCATCCTTTAAAATACAATGCCAAAAGAGATATTACACTTATTGAAGCCATACCCGTAACGGGACGACAACACCAAATTCGTGTGCATTTGTACTCAAAAGGGCATACCATTTTAGGAGACCCCATTTATGGAATCGACGATGAAAATGCGGAAAATTATTTGAATAAAACATTGAGTCAAGAAGATCGGTTTAACGTTACAAAAAGCCATCGGCTGTGGTTGCACGCCAATTATTTGGAGTTTGAATATAAAGGCATCGTTTACAAAATCTGTTCAAAAAACCATGAGCTTCTTGAAGAATTCAATCAATAAACGCCTAAGAAGCCAACGTACAGTGAAAACAGTTGCTGATATCTCCACACGTCGCACAAGCGGGGGCTGTTTTACCAATGCAATCGTACAAATATTTTTTCCATCGCACGTCATTGGGTTTGACTTTTGCCAAAGAGGGAAAATGTTTGCTCATGAGTTTTGCCATCTCTTCTCGGTTAGCAAGCCCCAAATCAGAGTACAAATGCCCCATTTGCAGTGATGTTTTAGCAATCAAAGGCGCCATAAAATTTTTAGCATACTCATCGCAAGCATGCTTTTGTAAAAGCTCTAAAACGGCTTTTTCCATTGCATCTAAATCTCTCATGGCAAACTCCTTTTACTCTACATCACAAAACTCAACCACCAAATCTTTGGGTTTTTCTAAGGCATTGTTGTTGTCAATGTAAAGGTTTTTTAAATTTTTTAATTGGCTCAAAGAGGCAGGTAAACTTTTCAAATCGTTATCTTCCACATCCAACTCTTGCAGATTTTCTAAATCGCCAATATTCTCAGGCAACGCAATTAAACTGTTGGAACTCACACTTAATTCAGTTAAATTCGATAAATCACATATTTCATCGGGCAGTTTGGTTAAAAAGTTGTTGTCTAAAACCAAAATCTTTAAATCTTCGAGTTTGCTGACATCAAAATCCAACGAACGCAAAGCATTATCGCTCAAATCAAGTTTGATAAGCATATCGTGCGCTTCCAATGAAGGCAAATCTTGGAGTTGATTGCCCTCCAACAACAGCGTTTCAAGCTCTTGAATTTCAGAAATCGAAGGCGGTAAACTTTTTAAGTCGTTGTACGACAAATTGAGGTAATACAACGATTTCATATGGGAAAAGGCATCGGGCAACTCTTTTAACGCGTTGGTATCCAACGATAAAAAAAGAAGTTTCGACAAATTTGAAAACGCCAGTGACAACTGTGTTAATTTATTTGCAGCCATGGTCAAACGACTTAAGTTTTTAAGTTCGTAAAACTCTTCGGGCAAACTCTCCAAACGGTTGACACTCAGATTTAAAATCATCAGCTTAGAAAGCTTCCCAATAGAACTGGGCAACGATTCCAACAAATTGTTTTCGCATTGTAAGTTTTTTAAATGTTTCAAATTACCAATGCTTTGAGGCAAAGAAGTTAGGCGATTGTTAGAGAGTTTTAACACACTTAAATTTTCCAAACAATCAATACTTTCAGGCAAAGAGGTGAGTTTTTTTCGTCGTAAGTCCAAATGCGTCATCATCTTTAAATCATCGGGATGAACACTTACCGTAGATTCCAAACAATTATCAATCACCCATTTGACAAAATTTTCACAGCAATTCTTCATCATCACTCCTTCATCGTTCGTTGGTGGCATCGACTAAGAAAGCGATCTCTTCATAATCAATGGCTCCAAACTCAACCATATTGAACAAAGCGATTAACGCCCTTCGACAACAGGTTTTATTGCATTTCGTGACCAATTTTTTAGCTTTTTTATACGGAAGAGTGGTGTTTTGAAATAACTCAACAGCTTCTTGTATGGTTGTTAGACCACACTCACAAATTTGTTTATTTTTTAACTCTTCCATTATAAATTTCTACTTTAAGTAAGGATGCTTGTCCAAAAAAGCATTAACATCTTTCATAGCAAGGACGATATCTTCACCCAATTTTGGCAATTTGACATAATCTGTCCAAATGGTATCTTCGACAATATCGTGCACAACTCCGGCTAACTCAATCACTTTTCGTTTGTGTTTAGCGAGTTCTTTTTTGTACTCTTTTTGTTCTTCTGTTAGTTCCATGAATAACTCCTTGCAAATCATTAAATGATTATGCAAATTTTATTCCGCTACAAACTGCTTTTTAAAACAAATTAGGCAAAAAGAATCGACGCCTTGGCGATGTTTTTAAAAATAGTTAATTTTTTACGTAAAGGCAACCAACGAATCAAAAAAGTTGCCAACGCTTCCCACAACGAAACCCAACCTCCTACCATAGCCCCTTCGGAAATAATTTCTACAATAAAATTTTCGTGCCGTCCTAAAATAAGGGCAAAAGAAACAAAACAAAAACCAATAAACATAAAAATAAAGGAGTTTTTGATTTGCTCTTTCATCTTCTTTTGTTCCACTTCTTGCATATAGTCAAAATAATCAAAAATGCTGTTTTGAATTTTTGTTTTGGTGGAATCTGTTAAGTTATTATTGTCAAAATAAAACTGTAAAACAAAGGTATGATTGCCTATTTCATCGACACTTTGAATCAAATACTGCACCAAAGAATCGCTTAAATCTTTTTTCAAAAAGGTTGATTTTTTGTCGTAATAATCGTACAAATCTTCCACATTTTGTGTCGCAATTTTAATGATAACTTCCCCGTTTGGTGTCGTATCGTAGCGGTTGATGATTTTATTTTTCATGGGTTTTCTCGTTTTGAATTTTTTTCTATTTTGAACTATTGGGAATTTCCCCATAGTTGCATTGTGTCATGTTAGCCCTAACTCTTTACTCATATCAACGATAAGTTTACTAAATGGTTTTTTGGATAAATCTTCGTTTTCATCTATGAGATTAAAAATATCTTTTTTGATTTGTTGAAAGGGAATACCCGTCAAATCTTGTAACTCTTTGAGCCTACTTTCTGGGTATAGTTCTGCTTTTTGAATCATGTCAAAAGCTATATCTTTGTGAACTTTGTAGCGTTCATCTAAATACATTTTTTCAATAAAATCTTTGAAGTCATTTGAATAGTTTTCTTTTAAATTAACTTCTATGTCATTTTTATTTTTAATATGTAAGTCATGACAAGAATCACTCATTTTGAGTTTGAATTTTACTTTTTCATCAAAATCATATTGTTGTGAACTTGGAGCTAAGTTTTTAAATTCTACAGTTCCTTTTAACTTGCTGTTGCAAGTATAACAACTGGGAATAAGATTATACAAAGAGAGTGTCAAATACGTATAGGTTGATTTATCGTAATAATGGTCTAGTGTAAATTTATTTTTTTTTCCACTTTTTGTATTGTAACTGTTTACAAAATCAATATTACAGTAATAACAAGTAGAGAGTTCAAGATTATTTTCAAAAAATGGAGATATTTTTTTTTGTTGCAAATCAGTATAATTAAATAAGAATTTAATGAATTTATTATCTTTTTGACCAATTTTATTTTTGATTTTTTGCAGAGTTCTAAAGTTTCCAATAGTTAAACACTTCAAACTAATATTTTCAAAAATTGTATCAAATTCCCCTATTTTATTAGTTTTAAAATAGTTAAATATTTCTTCTAGTGTAATCGTTGATTTAGAATGATTTACAACATTTGCTTTTAGTAACGCATTTTTTTCAATATAAAAAAACTTTTTTGAAATGCTTTTATAGTAATTGTTTCTATCAAATTTTTTAGAGTAATTAATTTTTAGCATTTTTTAACTTCTCTAAATATTTTTTTCTTTCTTCTAGTGCTTTTAGTTCTATATCAATTAAATCATTTTCATCTAAAAAAATAAGTTCTAATTCATCTAAATAATTTTTCATAATTGTTTTTAAAAATGGCTCACCGATGATACTTTGGATATGTTTAAAGTTTTTAATTTTATATAAATACAATATTTTTAAAATTCTTTTATATTTTGGATTTTTAGCTTCAAGACACTTAACCATTTCATAAAAATCTTTTATTGCTTCAATTTTCCCTTTCGCAAACTCACCCATAAGCCCATTTTCCATAAAAAAACCATGAGAAAGCAAAGTGTGGATATTTGCTCCGAAAGTTTGTTCTATATCAGGATTATCTTGTTTTCCATTTCTTAAAAATATTACATTTTCTTTTGGGATGTCAGAGAGAATAAAAGGAGAATGGCTTGAAAAAAAGATATGAATTCTTTTTGTTTTAT
>JBAYZM010000030.1:0-14678 GCA_041672515.1 Arcobacteraceae bacterium | reverse complement strand
GTTTGTTCAAGATAATGGCTATAAAAAAGATGAATTTTGGAGCAAAGAGGGCATTGCATGGAAAAGCTATAAAAATGCCCAACACCCTATTTTTTGGATTTCTAAAGATGATTCATACGACTATCGTATCCTAACCAATGTTATCAAACTGCCTTTGAATTGGCCTGTTGATGTCAACCATTTAGAAGCACAAGCCTTTTGTGTTTGGAAAAGTCAACAAACCAACAGCACTATTACCCTTCCCAGAGAAGCATTGTGGCACGCCATAAAAGAGTTTTCCCAAGCACCCGATGAAAAAGAGTGGGGAGAAGTTGCTCCTTTTAATATTAATTTGGAACATTTTACCTCTTCATGTCCGGTGAATGCATTTCAATCCAATGGTTTTTACGATGTTTTAGGAAATGTTTGGCAATGGACAAATACCACAATTGATGGCTTTGAAGGGTTTGAAATTCACCCTTTGTACGATGATTTTTCTGTTCCTACGTTTGATGGCAGACACAATATTTTTAAAGGGGGATCTTTTATTTCCACGGGCAATGAAGTGTTAAAAGAGTCAAGATATGCTTTCCGACGACACTTTCCTCAACATGCAGGATTTCGTTATGTGCAAGTGGATTCAACATACAATCAAATCACCGCCACATCCCAACAAATTATTGAAGACACCCACGCCTCTTTTTTTGTAGAGGCAATTAAAACGGTAAAAAACTATTTAAAAAACCATAAAACCAACTCAGCTTTGAATTTGGGGTGTTATTATGGAACAGCCAGTTTTTTACTCTCACAACACTATAAAAATGTAACAGGTATTGATTTTACCGCTCGAAATATTTTAAATGCTCAAAATAAAAAAGAGCAACAAAAAGTTAAAAATTGCCAATTCTGGCAGGGCGATTCATGCAATTTAAAACCTCATTTTAAAGGCTATGATTTAATTTTAGTCACCAATGATTTTAATGAACTTTATTGCGTAGAAACTTTTTTAAATGAATTGCCAAAACGTCTGAATGAAAATGGCGTTTTGATTATTCAAGGAAGAAATATCCAAAATGTCGAGGCTATTAGCTCTACTTTAAATACCCTTTTAACCCCAATTGGACATTTTGCATGGAAAAAATAGTCTACGATTTTGATGAAATCGTTGAAAGAAAAAATACCCAATGTGCCAAATACGACGGACTTGAACACTATTTCGGACAAACCGATGTCAACCCGTTGTGGGTGGCTGATATGGATTTTAAAACGCCCCATTTTGTCAATGATGCCATTATACAAAGAGCTTTGCATGGCGTCTATGGTTATGGCATTATTACGGCTGAACTTCAAAACAGCGTTAAAAACTGGATGCAAAAACGACACGCTTGGAACATCCAAACAACTTGGCTGACATTTTTAAATGGAGTCGTGCCCGCTTACAGTGCGTGTATTGAAGCGTTTAGCGACATAGGGGATGATGTTATTGTGCAAACACCCGTTTATTTTCCGTTATTTAATGCGGTCAAACACAATCATCGAAATGTGATTTACAATCTTTTAAAAGAAGACAACGGCTATTACACCATGGATTTAGAGGATTTAAAAGCTAAAATTACGCCCAAAACTAAAATCCTTGCATTGTGTTCTCCCCACAATCCAGTTGGGCGAGTTTGGAGCCAAGAAGAGTTAGAAGCATTGGGGGATATTTGTATCCAACATAACATCATCGTCATCAGCGATGAAATACACGCGGATTTGGTTTTTAAACCCTTTACCCCTTTTGCTTCACTTTCCCAAGAAATTTCTAACCGCACCATAACGCTTAATTCAGCAGGAAAAACCTTTAATATTGCAGGATTAAATTGTGCCTATGCCATTTGTGAAAATGAAAGCATGAAAAAAGCCTTTGATGAAGTGGTTAAAAAAAGAGAGATTCAAAGTATCAATGTCTTTGGTACAATCGCCACGCAAGCTGCGTATGAAAATGGTGAAATTTGGTTGCAACAACTTTTAGAGTATTTAAAAAAGAACATAGAAGTGACGCAAAATATCTTTAAATCAACCCAAATACAATTTTATAAACCCGAAGCCACTTATCTTATTTGGCTCGATTTTAGCTGTTACGATTTTACACATCAACAGATTAAAGAACGCCTACTTAGTAGCGTAAAAATAGCATTAAACGATGGTTTGAGCTTTGGAAAAAACGGCGCTAAGCATTTTAGGCTCAATATTGCGCTGCCTGAACAAAAACTCAAAGCATATTTAAAAGATATCGCCATTTACTTTTAATCTTGACAAAAAATCCAGTGATTAAAGTATTACCTTTCTTCTCATTTAGAAAAATTTAAAATATTTAATTCCGTAAAAAAACCTTTTGTTTTTTAAAATATAGTACAATCATCCAATAATAAAACGTATGGGAATAAAACTATGTCAAATGAACTACTTTTATCTTCCGTCATTTTTGTTTTAGTGGGGGTTGTTTTAGTGTCAGTTTTTTTACTGTCACGATTTTTAGGCCCTCAAAATAAAGATGATGTTGAAAAAAACAAAGTGTATGAATCAGGGGTATCAAACCCAGTTGGTGGAACAAAACTTAGATTTGCAGTTAAATTCTATTTGGTTGCAATCTCATTTCTACTATTTGATGTAGAAATTGTATTTATGTTTCCATGGGCTGTAAATGTTTTAGAATTGGGTTATTTTGGTTTAATTAAGATGTTTATCTTTATGGGATTACTCTTTGCAGGATTACTTTATATTTATAAGAAAAAGGCACTTTCATGGGATTAGGAGCAGAAGCAATTTTTGGCGACTCTGTCGTTACAACCAAATTAGATCAAGCGGTTAACTGGGCAAGATCATACTCAATGTGGCCAATGGTTTTTGGAACAGCTTGTTGTGGTATTGAGTTTATGTCCGTAGCTGCTGCAAAATACGACTTATCACGATTTGGAGCAGAAGTCGTACGATTTTCTCCAAGACAAGCCGATTTAATGATTGTTGCAGGAACCATTTCATACAAACAAGCACCGGTTTTGAAAAAAATTTATGACCAAATGTGTGAACCTAAATGGGTTATTTCTATGGGTGCGTGTGCGTGTTCAGGTGGTTTTTATGATAACTATACCACCGTACAAGGAATTGATACGATTATTCCCGTTGATGAGTACATCGCAGGATGTCCTCCACGACCTGAAGCGGTTTTAGATGCCATTATGCGAATTCAAGAAAAATCGCAAGATGAATCTATTATTAAAGACCGACTAAAAAATTTCAAGGGGTATTTAGATGCTTAAACCAGACTTGATTATTGATCCTTGCAAATTAAGAGAAACGGTTTTAAATCTTAAAAACAAAGAGAATTTTACTCTGTTATTAGATATTACCGCTATTGATTACTTACAATATCCCGTTAAACAAGAACAACGATTTGCGTTAGTGTATATTTTAAGAGACGAATCGTTCAAAAAAACCATTACCATTAAAACATTTGTCGATGCGAGTTTAACCATTGACACCATTTCAGATATTTTTTATGCTGCCAATTGGGGGGAGAGAGAAACCTATGACCAATATGGAATCATTTTCAAAAATCATCCCAATTTAAAACGAATTTTAAATCACCACGAGTTTGTAGGACACCCTTTGCGAAAAGATTACTCTATTACTCATCATCAAACATGTAAAGAAACCGAATTATTGATGGATGAAATGACACCATTATTGGCTTCAAAAGGGTACGATGCGCAAGAACAAGATGAGTTAATGTTAATCAACATTGGACCTTCTCACCCAGCTTCTCATGGAACTATCCGAAACTTTATGGCATTAGAAGGTGAAACGATTAAAGCCTGTGTAACAGAAATTGGGTATTTACACCGAGGATTTGAAAAATCATGTGAAAACCATACTTACTCGCAAATCATTCCTTATACCGACCGATTGAATTATTGCAGTGCCATTTTAAATAACATTGGATATTGTAAAACCATTGAAGAGATGTTGGGTATTGAAATTACACCACGTGCACAATTTATCCGAGTCATTATTGGGGAACTTTCACGAATCATTGACCACATTGTATGTAATGCAGCCAATATGGTTGACTTAGGTGGATTAACCAACTTTTGGTTTATTTTCTCAGCAAGGGACAAAGCGTACGATTTACTCTCTAAATTAACGGGAGCAAGACTGACAAACTCTTATACTCGAATTGGTGGATTAGAATACGACCTATACGACGGATTTGCAACCGATTTAGAAGATGTTTTAGTTGCCGTTGAACGAGGAATAACCGATGCATTAAGCTTAGTAGAACACAACCGAATTTTCCACGACCGAACGCAAGATGTGGGTGTTATTACCAAAGAGTTTGCAATTAGTGCTGGAATTACGGGTGTGAATTTACGAGCAGCTGGAGTTAACTACGATATCAGAAAAATCAATCCTTACTACTTTTACGACTCATTTGATTTTGATGTCGTTTTAGGAAGTCATGGGGATGTGTATGATCGAATTATGTGTAAATTTGAAGAGATGCGACAAAGTATGCGTATTATTCGACAAGCCATGAAAAACCTTCCTACAGGTGCTGTTAACGTAATAGCACCAGGTATTGTATTACCAAGCAAAAAAGATGTTTATGGCAATATTGAAGGATTAATGAACCAATTTAAACTCACATTTGAAGGGATCAAAGTACCTCAAGGTGAATTTTACAGTGCTACTGAAGCTGGAAATGGTGAGTTAGGTTTTTATGTGGTAAGTGATGGAAGCGGAACGCCGTATAAAGTCAAATGCAGACCACCTTCTTATTATGCCTTGGGTGCGTATGCAAAAATAGTTGAAGGCGATATGCTTGCGGATTCGGTTATTACCATGGCAAGTATGAACTTTATTGCAGGGGAGTTTGACAGATAATGGGAAAATTTACATTTACACCAGAAAATGAAGCAAAGTATCAAGAGATTTTAAAGAAATATCCAAACTCTGATTCAATGATGTTACCTGCATTATGGTTGGTTCAAGAACAAGAGAGTTGGATAAGTCCTGATGCCATGATTTATGTGGCAGAAAAATTAGGAAAATCAGCGATTCAAGTCTATGAAGTTGCCACGTTTTATACCATGTTTAACTTAAAACCCATTGGTACGTATCATATTGAAATTTGCAAAACACTTTCATGTATGATTATGGGGGCGAATGAGTTGAAAAAATTTATTAAAGCAACCATTGGAATTGAACCCGGACAAACCAGCAGTGATGGAAAATTTCACTTAAGTGAAGTCGAATGTATGGGCGCTTGTGGAGGTGCACCGATGTTTGCTTTAAATGGTGTTTACCATGAAAAACAAAGTGTGGATTTATTGAAAAAAACCTTAGAGGAGTGTCAATAATGGTAGTTAAAATAGTCAGCAAAAACTTCGATATTCCTAATGCGCATACTCTTAAAGTTGCACTTGAAAATGGTCGATACTCAAGTATCGACAAACTCTTTACCATGACTCCCGATGAAGTCACTGAGGAAGTCTGTAAAAGTGGATTAAGAGGAAAAGGTGGAGGAGGAGCACATTGTGGTCCAAAATGGCAACTTATGCCAAAAGGTGATCCCCGACCCGCTTATTTAATTGTTAATGGGGATGAATCTGAACCAGGAACATTTAAAGACCGACAAATTTTTCAATACGATCCGCATTTACTTATTGAAGGGATTATTTGTGCGTGTTATGCAATTAATGCACACGATGCCTATATTTATATTCGTGGTGAGTACAAATTTTTCATCGACCGACTCAATGAAGCCATCAATGAAGCGTATGCTGCCAAAATCATTGGGGATAAAGTGATGGACAAATACGACTATCGTGTTAATGTCACTGTTCACCGAGGGGGAGGAGCGTATATTTGTGGTGAGAAATCAGCACTCATTGAATCGCTTGAAGGGAAACGTGGACATCCACGATTAAAACCTCACGGAAAAGAGTGTGAATGGTTTTTTGATAATCCAGCAACGGTTAATAACGTTGAAACCATTGCCACTGTTCCCTTTATTGTTGAAAATGGGTACGAAGCCTATACCGCACATGGAACAAAAAGTTCTCCCGGAACCATGTTGTTTGCCATGAGTGGTCCAGTTAAAAATCCCGGAGTCTATGAATTGGCTTTTGGAAATAAAATGATTGATGTCATCAACACCCTTGGTGGGGGAATGATTGAAGGTAAAACATTAAAAGCGGTTATCCCTGGGGGTTCATCTTGTCCTATTTTAACGGCAGATGAAGTAGAAAAAGCCGTATTAGATTATGAATCCATGTGGGATATTGGCTCAACCTTAGGAACAGGGGGAATGATGATAATTCCACAAGATGTTTCTATGGTCGATGTGGCTAAAAATTTGATTGAATTTTATCATCATGAGTCGTGTGGACAATGTACTCCTTGCCGAGAAGGTACGGGGTGGATTGACAAGATTTTGAAAAAAATATTAGAGGGGGATGGGAATGAAGAAGACCTTTCTACTATTTTGGACGTATGTGAAACGATGAATGGTAAAACTGTCTGTGTTTTTGCACCGGCAGTTAAAGATATTATTAAAAGTATCGTAGAAAAATTCAAAGATGAATTTATCGCTGAATTTAACAAATAAAATTAAAATTATAAATAGGAGAAAAAAATGGCAAAAAATACAATGACTTTAACGGATAACCGAAATGGGAAATCATTTGAATATGATATTTTAAGTGGTACAAGAGGACCAGATGTTGTAAATATTTCGACTTTTTACAAAGATTCAGGTATGTTCACCTACGACCCTGGTTACACATCAACGGCAAGTTGTGAGTCTAAAATCACTTTTATTGATGGGGAAAACTCAGAGTTAAGATACAGAGGGTATGCGATTGAAGATTTAGCAGGAAAACACTCGTATTTAGATGTATGTCATCTATTAATGATGGGGAAATTACCCAATGAAGAGGAATCAAAAGCATTTGATTTAGAAATCCGACACCGATCATTTATCAATGAAGGATTGGTCAGAATTTTTGATGCATTCCCAGATGGTGCTCACCCAATGGCTACATTAGGTGCTGCGGTTATGGCATTGTCAACGTTCTACAAAGAACACTTAAATATGGAAGATGAAAAAGCCTTCAAAGAAATGAGAAGAAGAATCGTAGCTAAAATGCCAACCATTGCAGCTATGGCATACCGAAACTCAATTGGTATTCCAATGATTTATCCCGATGTTGACCGATACTTCACAGAAAACTTCTTATACATGTTACGTGCGTATCCAGGTGGAAAAATGAAAAACCTTGGAAACGGATTAAAAGATGAAATCAAACAAGTTGAAGTCGATGCCTTAGATGCTATTTTTACTTTACATGCTGACCATGAACAAAATGCTTCTACTACAACAGTAAGAAACGTTGGTTCAACTGAAGCTCACCCGTATGTTGCGATTGCTTCTGGTATTGCTGCATTATGGGGATCAGCGCATGGTGGTGCAAATGAAAAAGTAATAGACCAATTAAAAATGATTGGGGATGTTAAAAATGTTCCTTCATACATTGCAAAAGCCAAAGATAAAAATGATCCATTCAGATTAATGGGATTTGGTCACCGAGTTTACAAAAACAGAGACCCACGAGCAGAAACATTGAAAAAATTACAAGATACATTACGAGTTGAACTGAACTTAGATTCACAATTATTGGATGTAGCAGCAGCCGTTGAAGAAGCAGCCTTAAGCGATGATTACTTCAAACAAAGAGGATTGTATCCAAATATCGACTTCTATTCAGGGGTTATTTTAACAGCTCTTAGAATTCCAGTTGAAATGTTTACACCAATTTTCGTTATTGGAAGAACTGTAGGGTGGATTTCACAATGGTCTGAATTGAAACAAGATCCAAATCATAAAATTGCAAGACCAAGACAATTATATACCGGTAAATAATAAATTAATGTGGTCACTAAAGGAGATAACGAATAATGAGTGAGATGGTTAAAATATCAATAAATGATAAAGAGTTTGAAGCAAAAAAAGGTAGTTTACTCATTGATGCTTTATTAGAAGAGAATATTCATATTCCTCATTTTTGTTATCATCAAGCACTGGGAAAAGATGGAAACTGTCGAATGTGTATGGTGGAAATTGAAGGACAAAAACGACCTCAAATTGCTTGTGATACTCCGGTTAAAGCTGGGATGATTGTACGAACCAAGGGTGAAAAAATAGGAAAAGTTCAAAAAGATATTTTGGAACTTCAGTTGGTTAATCACCCGCTTGATTGCCCAACGTGTGATCAAGCAGGAGAGTGTAAACTTCAAGATTATTATATGGACAGTGGTTTTTACGTCAATCGAGTCAGTGTTGGTAAAAACCACGGGTTAAAACGAGTTGATTTGGGTCGAAATGTTATGCTGGATCAAGAACGATGTGTTTTATGTACACGATGTGTTCGATTTTTTAGAAACATCACTAAAACCAATGAACTGGGAGTTCACGCCCGTGCGGATCACAGTGTTATTGGAACTTTCCCTGGAATGGAACTTCAAAGTCCTTATGCCATGAACGTGGTTGATTTGTGTCCGGTTGGTGCATTAACGAGTAAAGATTTCAGATTTAAACAACGTGTTTGGTTTATGGAATCTTACGAAGCCATTTGTAATGGTTGCTCAAAAGGGTGTAATATTCACGTAGATCACAGAAAAGAGAAATATGAAGATGATACCATTTTTAGATTCAGACCACGAATTAATAAAAATATCAATGGACATTTTATCTGTGATGAGGGAAGATTAAGTTATAAAAATGAGAGTGAGAATCGACTCACCGCTATTATTTGTAATAAAGAAATAGAATCAATCAACAATGCTAAAGCGGCTATTATTAAATATTTACACGAAGAAAAAAATATTTTAATCGTAGTTTCTCCACAGCTGTCGTGTGAAGAATTAAGTGCCGCACAACAATTAGCTGTAAAAATGAAAGCTTCTATTTCTGGATATGCCCCACACTATTTTGATGAATCATTTAAAGATGATATGTTAAAAACCAATGACAAATCGCCCAACAGAAAAGCCTTTGAAACCATTAATATTAATGAAGATGAAAAACAATTCAACGATGCCTTGAATCAAGCTTCATTGGTACTGATTTTAGAGAACAGTTATTTTGATGATAACCATGCGTTATTGAGTGGAAAAAAAGTGATTAATTTTACTTCACACAACAGTTCAATCAACAGTTTTGCCAACATAGCCGTAGGAATTGCATCATTTTTAGAAAAATCTGGAACGTATGTCAATTGCGACGGTATACAACAAGAAGTTATTTCAAAAATCAATAAAGAGAATAAAGCCGTTGATTTAAAAGAGTTTCTTGATACTATAAACTCAATGCTTTAAAAAGGAACAAAATGGATTTTGTATCAGTTATTGTAATAATTGTCAACATTTTACTCGCGGTTAAATTAGCCGTGGGTACAACTCCTATTCTGGTATGGTGGGAGAGAAGAGTTGCAGGTTTTATCCAAGATAGAACAGGACCAAACCGATGTCACATTGGTGGTTTCAGATTGGGTGGATTAATTCAAAGTATAGCCGACATGCTAAAACTTGTCTTTAAAGAAGATTTTACCCCTTCGCATATTAAGTATAAATTTTTCTTTACAGCAGCCCCTGCTATTGTATTTTTTTGTTCACTCTTAACATTTGCAGTTGTACCATTTGCAGATGATTTGATTATTGATGGACAATCTCATATGATGCAAGCCATCCCAATGCATTTGGGAATTTTATGGTTTTTTGCGTTTGCCGGTTTAGCCACATATGGAATTATTTTGGGAGGATATGCTTCAAACAGTAAATTTGGATTGTTAAGTTCAATAAGAACGACTGCCCAAGTTATCTCATACGAAGCTGCCATGGCTCTTTCAGTTATTTCTATTATCATTTCATATGGAAGCCTCCACTTAAATGATATGGTAGCTGCTCAAGGAGAGTTAGCCTTTGGATTTTTACCCTCTTGGGGTGTCATTATTCAGCCACTGGCGTGTCTGATTTTTATTGTGTGTGCCTTTGCTGAAGCCAACCGAACACCTTTTGATATTTCAGAAGGAGAGTCAGAAATTGTTGCAGGGTACCATACCGAGTACTCAGCAATGCGATTTGGTCTTTTTCAAGTAGGTGAATTTGCCGCAATGGCAGCTTCAAGTGCCTTTATTGTTACGTTGTTTTTTGGTGGCTATCATATTCCTTGGATGGATACAGCAACCTTAAAAACCAATATTGACAATGTTCTAATGGTTTTAATTGTACTCGTACCGGCAATGACCCTTCTTTTTGTAGGTTGGATGCAAAAAAACAACACATGGGATAACCCAAAAGATCCACGAGCCAAAGAGACCAAAGTCTTAACCGTTATTTTCTTAGGTCTTGGTTTAGTGGTTACCTTAACCCTTCTTTTTATTGTAGTAAGTGGATTAAGCCAAAATGGTGTGAACATTGCAACAACAGTGATTCAAGTCAGTACGTTTATGGTTAAATTTTTCATGATGTGTTTTGTCTTTATTTGGGTTCGATGGACGCTATTACGATTCAGATATGACCAACTTCAAATGCTGGGATGGAAAGTATTACTGCCATTAGCACTTTTAAACATAGTTATTACAGCTATTGTTATCGTTTTTTTAGGAAATTAATATGGGTGTAAAAATTATTCAACGACACGGAAGCAGTTTAAAAGACCGATTGTATCTTCCTGCTATTGCAGGTGGTATGAAAACGACGTTTAAACGATTTATTAAGAACTTAAGAGATACCTCTAATTTAGAAACCCTGCAATATCCCGAAGTACAACCAACGGATATAACAGAACGTTACCGAGGTGTTCATCGATTAACCAAATGGGACGATGGCAGTGAGAAGTGCGTAGCATGTTATATGTGTGCCACGGCTTGTCCTTCACAATGTATTTTTATTGAAGCCGAGGAGCGATTTGACAATATTGCAGAAAAACGACCAAAACAGTTTAAAATCGACCTTTTAGAGTGTGTATTTTGTGGTTATTGTGTCGATGCTTGTCCTTGTGACGCTATTAGAATGGACACAGGGATTTTTAGTTTTACAGCAAGTCGAAGAGAAGATTTTGTTGTGGATAAACAACGATTAATGTCTCACGAAGAGTTTGTACCAAAGGAGCAAAAATGATTGATATTATGTTTGTAGCACTCGCTTTTTTTGCAGTAACAGGTGCGATTGCAATGTTATTGTACAAAAGCCCCATCTATGCAGCATTGGGACTGTTAATCAGTGTTATCTCTATTGGTGGACTCTTTGCACTCTTAAGTGCATCTTTTATGTTTATGGTACAAATTATTGTCTATGCAGGAGCGATTATGACAATATTGCTCTTTATTTTAATGTACTTAAACATAGAAGATAAAGATTTACCACAAGAACCAAACCGAAACTTTTTAATTGGGCTTGGTATTGCCGTTATGCTTCCCATTAACGCTTTAATTCTTGATACGATTGCTAAAATGCCACAAGCAGATATGTCGATTGTTGAAGAGGGATTTGGTGGTGTTAAAGAAATTGGTCTGATTTTATACAAAGATTGGCTAATCCCTTTTGAATTGATCTCAATTTTACTGCTTGTTGCATTAATTGGTTCAGTTGTTTTAGCTAAAAAGAGAAAAGCAAAGGAGTTAAATTGACTAGTTTATTAGGTTATGCAACCATTTCCATGATTCTTTTTTCCATTGGAGTCATTGGGGTTATTGCACGAAGAAATATTTTTATTGTTTACATGTCAATTGAATTAATGTTAAACGCTATCAATCTGTTCTTAGTAACATTTGCACGATACCATTTTAATATGGATGGACAAATTATCTCTATTATGGTGGTTGCCATTGCGGCAGCAGAAGCAGCGATATTCCTATCGGTTATTATTTTACTTTTTAGAAGTAAAGGTAAACTCGATACCGATGTCTTTACTGTATTAAAACAGGAGGTTGAATAATGCATACGCCTTATTTAGTTCTCATTATTTTAGCCCCACTTATTGGAGCTATTTTAAATGGTGGTTTTTATATGTACCACATCAAGAAAAAGCCTCTGCCTGAGTTATTGTTTGCACTTATTGGTACAATTACCCCTTTTATATCTTTTATCTTTACATTGTGTTTATTCTTAGAGATGAGAAGCACTGATGTTATTTTTCATCAAAGTGTTTTCACATGGTTAGACATCAATGGTTTAGTCATTGAAATGAAATTTCTAGGAGATAAACTCTCAATTTTCATGGCAATGTTTGTTACGTTTGTAGGATGGTTAATTCACATTTATGCCGTAGGATACATGAAAGAAGATGAAGGATTTGGTAAATTCTTTGCGTACTTCAACCTATTTTTAGCCTCTATGTTGATTTTAGTGCTTGCAGATAATCCCATTATTTTATTCATTGGTTGGGAAGGGGTTGGAGTATGTTCATACCTTTTAATCTCATTTTACTATACCGATGCACAAAATGTTATGGCAGGAAATAAAGCCTTTATTGTTAACCGTGTGGGTGACTTAGGATTTATTTTGGGAGTGGTTACTCTCTTCTTTGCTTTGGGAAAAACCGGATTGGATTTTGCTTCTATGGAAGCCAATGTGGGCTTAGCGACCACAAGTACTTTGGCAGTTGCAGGGTTTTTACTCTTTGTTGGAGCCATGGGTAAATCAGCACAAGTTCCTTTGTATGTTTGGTTACCCGATGCGATGGCAGGACCTACGCCAATTTCAGCGTTAATTCACGCAGCAACCATGGTAACAGCGGGTGTTTATATGGTGGCACGATTTCACTTTTTATACACAGGTATTGAAGAAATTGGTCTGTTTATTGCGTACATTGGGGCATTTTCAGCGCTACTTGCGGCAGTCATTGCCACACGACAAACCGACATTAAAAAGATTTTGGCATACTCAACGATGTCTCAATTAGGTTATATGTTTATTGCCGTTGGTTTAGGGTTTTATTCATCAGGATTGTTCCACGTGTTTACACATGCATTTTTTAAAGCCATGCTCTTCATGGGTGCAGGGGCAGCTATTTTAGCCCTACATCACGAGCAAAACATCTTTAAAATGGCACAACACCGAGTCTATCAACCCATTGTAAAAGCGACCTTTTTAATTGGAGTCATTGCCATTGCAGGAATTCCTCCTTTTTCAGGATTTTTCAGTAAAGATGCTATTTTAGCAGCAGCGTTTCAAAAAGAAGAGTACCTCATTTATGGAATTGGTATTTTTACGGCATTTTTAACTGCATTTTATATGTTCAGACTCTACTTTGTTGTTTTTGTTGCACCAAATGGTCACGATGTGCATTATGCCTCTACAGATAAAACCATTTCATTTCCATTATTAGTTCTTGCTATTGGAGCAGTGTTTGCAGGATTTTTAAACTTCCCTGCTATTTTTGGAGGAGAACATCAAGTCGATACGTGGTTGGCACAATTGGGTTCAACAACACTGCACATGTCGCATGCAACTGAATATATTTTAATGTTTGCCAGTGTGGCTGTTGCAGCATTAGGAATTTTAGTTGCCTATAAAAAATACGGTAAATTTGATGTGTCAAAACCAGAAATCGAAGATGGAATCATTGGAAACAAATTTTATGTGGATGAAATGTACGACTACTTATTTGTCAAATCACTTAAAAAAGTCAGTACCTTCTTTGATAAAGTCGTTGACGATAAAGTTGTTGATGGAATGATTATGTTGGTCAGCCGTGAGTTTGTTGATTTTGGTAAGAAACTTGCATTTTTACAAAATGGAAATGTAAGATTTTATGCCTTATATATGCTAATAGGTATGAGTTGTGCTTTCTTATATCTTTACACTACATTAATAGGACAATAGAATGGGTACAGATATACTATCATTTATTATTTTTCTACCGGCGTTTGTAGCCTTCATTTTAATGATTTCTACAACCAAGGTGGAAGATGTTAGAAACATTGCATTTATTACAACAATAATCATTCTTGTTCTTGTATTAAAGATTTATTTGAATTACGAACCAAACAGCGACATGCAGTTCGTAACGAACATTCCTTGGATTTTAAAATATGGAATTAATTATTACATTGGAGTTGATGGATTTTCATTGACCATTTTAATGATGATTGCGATTTTAATTCCTACTTCATACCTTCTTTTATGGGAAGGAAGAACCAAAGGATATTGGATTAATATGCTTATGGTTCAAACGGGTGTTACGGGAGCGTTATTGTCTTTAGACGTCGTTTTATTTTACTTCTTTTGGGAAGTTATGCTTTTACCTGTTTTCTTAATGATTGGAAACTTCGGAAGTGGTAATAAAATATTCACCACCATTAAAGTAACCGTTTACACCATGTTTGGGTCACTTATGATGTTCGTTGCCATCATTTATTTAGGAGTAGCCTATTTTGAAGAGTTTGGGATTTGGAGTTTTCAATACTCTGATTTAACTCTGATTACCACCTTTTCATATCAAGAGAAATTTTGGTTATTTTTAGCGTTTTTAACGGCATTTGCGATTAAAATTCCTCTATTTCCGTTTCATACGTGGATTATGGACACCTATAAAAATGCTCCAACAGGAGCAGTATTTTTACTCTCTTCTATTATGGCAAAATTAGGGATTT
>JBAYZM010000029.1:0-14689 GCA_041672515.1 Arcobacteraceae bacterium | reverse complement strand
TGTGGGGACAAGACCAAGATTATTCTAACTTTATGAAAGACAGCATCACCAATGGTGCAAAAACTGCTGGTCAAAGACCCATTACCGATTTTACCACCGATAAATTTGCACCAAGAAGATTGGCATATTTACAAGCAGTTACGGCTAAATTAGTTGAAGATTTAGAGACTGTTTCAAGTGCTTGGAGCGATAAAGTCGAGGGGAATACAGGACTTTACAAAGCGGCATTGTTAAATAAAGCAGGGGATAAAAATATTGATTCCAATGAAGCACTACGACAAATACTTGCTGGAATGGGTGTGTTTATTAAATCTGAACTTGCCAATGAAAGAATTGCTGTTGCGGTTTTAACTCCAAGTGAAGAAGATGAGCATTCTTGCTTTTCAGATAATACACACAGAGATATCGTAACCAACTATCAAGGGTTTAAAAATGTTCTTTTAGGAACGTATGAGGGTAAAAAATATGGAACAGCCCCCATTGATTCTTTAGATGCAAAACAAAAAGAGGCTATTTTAAAATTGATGGTTTCTATTGAAGAAAAAATTGCACAAGTGGATACAACAGCGAAAACCCAGCGTCATTTTGATTATCAAATCCGACCAGAAGATCCTATGTCAAAAGTGATTGTAAAACTTAAAAATGAGATGAGAAAACTGGGTGACGAAATGGTAAATGTAGCCCGTGCAAACGGTATTGAACTCAATGTCGAAGATGTAACCGACCCAGAAGAGACAAAAATATAAATTTTAATTAAAGAAGTATTTATGAATATTCTCAAAGCCATGACGGCGGTAGTAATTTCTACTACCATCGTCTTAGCCAATATACACACTACAAAACCCTCACAAAAGGGATTCTCAACACTCTTAGATAATCTAAACGATGAAGAGATTGATCAAGCCATTTTAGGAAAAAGTTTTTTTAGAATTCCATGGGTCGAAGCACCCAGTGCAACAACCGCACGTGATGGATTGGGTCCTTTATTTAATGCCAATACGTGTACGAGTTGTCATCCCAATAATGCCTATACGAATGTTTTTACGCAAGACGGTCAAGTTAATCGCTCCATGGTGGTACGATTATCCATTCCATCCAATCATTCAAAAGAACATCAAGCCTTTTTAGAAACACAAGGATTTGTACCAGACCCGATGTATGGTGCACAATTATCACTCAATGGCACAACCGATGTTCCTTTTGAAGGTAAATTGAAAATTGCGTATACTCCTAAAGAAGTAGTCTATGCAGATGGTTCTAAAATTGAATTGCGCGTACCTGTGTATTCATTAACCGATTTAAATTATGGAAACCTCCATAAAGATATTCGTATAAGTGTGCGAAAAGCTCCTGCTTTGGTTGGCTTAGGACTCATTGAACAAATCAGCGACGAACAAATCTTAGCCAACACTGACCCTGAGGATAAAAATAACGACGGGATTCGTGGAGTGCCCAATTATGTTTACAGCATTAAAGATAAAAAAATGGTATTGGGAAAATTAACCTACAAAGGAAGTGCTCCTACGCTTAAACAGCAAATAGCCAGTGCCTTTCACAATGACATGAGTTTAACCACGACCTATTTTCCACATGACAATTGTACCAATCAACAAAAAGAGTGTTTAAATGCCAAAAAAGCACGAGATGCCATTGATGTTCCCGATGATAGAGTTGAAGCCATTGATTTTTATTTAAAAAATCTAAAACTGCCTGTGGTTGAAAACAAAAACCAAGAGGGCAAAGCCTTATTTAGCCAAATTGGGTGCGCTTCTTGTCATACGCCTTCTTTTAGTTTGCCCAACAATCAAAAAGCAGAAGTCTACAGCGATTTCTTGTTGCACGATATGGGGGATGAGTTAAGTGATGGACGAAGTGAATTTAATGCCTCGAAAAACCAATGGAGAACAACGCCACTATGGGGAATTAACAGTTATAAATACACCGTTGGAGCGCAAGTTGAATATCTGCATGATGGACGAGCAAGAAGTTTAGAAGAAGCCATTGTCTGGCATGGCGGTGAAGCTTTAAAAGCCAAAGAGAGCTTTTTAAATTTAAGCCAACAACAGCGAGACGCGCTGATTGAATTTTTAGGAGAATTATGAAAAAAATAGTGATGTTATGGGCGTTAACTTTGGGAATGGTATTTGCCAATGAAAGTGCTCAAGAAAATATTTTAAATAAAGTATTAATCAAAAATACGCAAAATGCCATTGAAACAACCCAACAATTGCAAAGCCAATTAAATGGGGCTTCGTATGATGAAGCAAAAATTAAAGGACTTTTTGGAGAGTTGGTTTTTAATTGGAAAAAAGTTGAAACACTGTATATTGCAGGTGACTTAGATAACAATTATTTAGATACTCCAAGATACATTGATATTTTTCATAACTTAAAAGAGAATTTAAACGAACAAATGCAACGTGTTCAAGAATCAAATGACGATGTTCGTGTGGCATTGTTTAAAAACTCTTTTAAAACCATTAACGCTTTAGAGTATGTTTTGTATTCTAAAAAAAGTATGAGCAAACGCGACATTGAAATTTCAAAAGTGATTGCAAACAATATTCAAACACATTTAGAGGATATTTTAGAAGTCTATCAAACTCAAGGGGAAAAGTTTTTAAGCAATGAAGTTTTTTCCAATGGTATTGTTATGAACACGCTAGTTCAAAGTGTTTATAAACTTAAAGAGTGGCGAATCGCTGATGTAGCAGGACTTTCTTTAAAATATAAAAACAATCCCAACATTTCACGATCTGAATATTTTATGAGTAAAAATTCAACCCATGCCATTAAAGCCATTTTATTAACGCACAAAGAGGTTCTGAATTCTTCCGAATTTTTTGATTTTGGGGATATGTATGAAAAACAATTAAACAATGACGATGTGAAGAAAACAAGAGAACTCATAGAGATTGCCTTGACAAAATTAGCCCAAATCAAAAATGATGATTTGAGTTCTAAAGAGGCACAAGACCTTTACAGCGCAGTCAATAATATTTACAATCACTATTTCTTCTCTTTGATTCAAGATTTAAAAATTACCTCTAAAATCTTAGATGCTGACGGGGATTAATCGTGGAGTTAGCTGGTTTTGATTATCTGTTTGACCCAAATAAACGCCTTTTTTATGGGTATTTATTCAGTTCATTTTTGATTGCTGCGGTATATTTACATTTTAATCAAAACCAAAAACGTCTGATTTTAAGTCCAAAACTTTGGCTACATCCCAGTGCAGTGTTGGATTATACCTATTTTGTCGTCAATCTTGCCATTAAAATCTTTCTAATTTTTCCCATTGTATTGAGTGCAAAAAGCATTACGATTTTTATTTATGAACAAGCAACCTACTATTTTGGGTTGAGTTCTTTACATTTTAGCTACATTCAAGTGATGGTACTTTATACGGTGTGCATTTTTTTAGTCAGTGATTTTACTCGCTATTGGTTGCATCGATTTTTACACACCATTGCTTTTTTATGGGAATTTCACAAAGTGCATCACAGCGCAAAAGTACTCACACCTTTTACGTTTTATCGAGTACATCCGCTTGAAAATATTTTGTTTGGATTTCGATATTCGTTGAGTATTGGTGTGGTGACAGGAGTGTTTTTTTATCTTTTTGGTGCGGTATTGGATTTTTATTCCATTTTGGGTGTCAATATTTTCGTGTTTGTCTTTAATGTTTTGGGTTCAAATTTACGTCATTCGCACGTAAAAATTACCTATTTTGCCCCTTTGGAAAAACTGTTTATGTCGCCTTATATGCACCAAATACACCACAGCACTCAACATCTCAATAAAAACTATGGAGGTTATTTATCGCTTTGGGATAATTGGTTTGGCTCACTGGCATTATCCAAAGATGTAAAAATCAAACGATTTGGTTTGCGAAAAGAACAGATGAACGACTATACAAGCATTGGCAAAATGATTTTTGTGCCATTTATAAATTTAATAAAAAGGAAAAGAAGTGTTGTATCTTAAATATGGAAGTGGATTGGTTTTAATCGCTCTTTTAACCGGCTGTTTTGCCAACAAAGAGGAGGTTCTTCTTTCATCAACTGATGAAAAAATAGCCTTAGGAGAAGTGTTATTTTTTGACAAAAATCTTTCAAAAAACAGAACCCAAAGTTGTGCCACGTGCCACAACCCTGAGTTTGCCTTTACCGATGAGAGAGACAATGGTATCTCGAAAATGGCGTCACTTGGGGATGATGGAAAATCCTTAGGTGACAGACAAGCCCCTACGGTTTCTTATGCCATGTTTAGCCCAGAGTTTCACTACGATGAAAAAAAGAAAAAATATGTGGGTGGACAATTTTGGGATGGACGAGAATCAAGCTTAGCCAATCAAGCTGGAGGTCCTCCTTTAAATCCTGTTGAAATGAACATGAAAGACAAAGAAGAGGTCGTACAACGATTAAAAGAAAACCCCTATTATGTGGAGAGTTTTCAAAAGTTATACGGGAAAAATGTTTTCAAAGATGTCAATAAAGCCTATGAAAGTATGACCAAAGCGATTGAAAGTTTTGAACAAACCCAACAGTTTGCTCCGTTTGACTCCAAATATGACAGATATTTAAAAGGAGAGTACGATTTAACTCCACTGGAAGATTTAGGACGGTCACTCTTTTTTTCAAACAATAACAATTCGTGTGCCACCTGCCACGTCTTAAAAGGGGAAGATAAAGAGGGTGAAACTTTTACCAATTATGAATACCACAACATAGGAACGCCCATTAACCACGAGTTGCGAGCCAAAAATGGAACGACAGCAATCGATGAAGGTTTATTAGCTAACCCAAAAGTAAGCGATGTGGCACAAAAAGGCAAACACAAAGTGCCTACTTTACGAAATGTTGCTGTAACTGCACCGTACATGCACAATGGAGTTTTCAAAGATTTAAAAACCGTCGTTGAATTTTACGATAAATACAACAACACTGAGCGAACTCTCAATCCCGAAACACAAAAACCATGGGATGAACCCGAAGTTAAAGAGACCATCAGTTTAAAAGAACTCAAAGCCAACAAACAAAATGACCGAAAAGTAGAAGCCTTGGTTGCTTTTATGAAACTTCTCACCGACAAAAAATACGAACACCTTATTGAAAATAGCAAGTAACAAATTGTTACTTGCCATTAAAACTACTTAAAAAATTTAAAAAATATTTTATATAGTCATATTTTGTGACAGTGTTAAAGTATAATAAAAATTATTTACGACACCTTCTGTCCATAATACATCATACACTATTGCAAAAATTAAAGGATAGACTTGAAAAAAATGTTTCTGTTTTTTTCTCATGAATTAACAAATGCACAAATTTTAGATGCAAAAGAGAATTGGAGAGTTAAAGAGTTTATATCGCTTCCACAAGAATTGCAAGAACAGTGGTCGAATATTCCCAGTGGTATTGAAAATTTAACGTCCTATCTTACTGCACACAAACAATTTCTTGCCCAACATACGCAGTTTGAAGATATGGTGTTGATTCAAGGTGATTTTGGTGCGGTTTACAACATCGTAAATTTTGCAAAAGAGTTGGGATTAAAGCCCGTTTATGCCACAACCAATCGTATTATTGAAGAGTTTGAAGAAGAGGGTAAAACCATAAAAAAATCAATATTTGAACATGTACGATTTCGAGAGTATGTATGAAAAACATCAAAGAGTTTTTGCTTTATATCACTTTTAGATTTTTAAGCATCGTATTGTTAGTTTTATCCTTGTTTTATCTGTTCTTTCAAGAAAATACCAATATTGCATTGGGCGTAGCTTTGTTGGTTGGTGGGATTGTTTTACTTATTATCATAGAAAAACAAACAAAACCAAAATGGGCTACGTGTTTAGAACAAAGCAATATTGCTGTTTCATTTGTGATTCGTACAGCGTTGCATGTAATTTGTGCTTTAATTGTTCTTGCTTTTTCATTTGGTTTAGATGAACTCGTTGTGAGTAAAGAAATATTTTTTACCACAATGATTGGACTAGTTGTTTTTAGCCTTTTGGGTTATGTTTGGTGTTGTAAGAGAAATAAAATTTTAGATTAATTAAGGAGAAGAGTATGGAGTTTGAGAAAGTCATCACTTGGATGGATTGGGTAACGATTATATTTTCGTTTGTTACAATGATATTTGTTGTAATTAATTTTTTTAGAAACAAAAAGCAACAAGATTCGATAGAACTGTGTTTTGTAGTTGATAATGATAAAGAATTTTGTATTCCTACTTATATTATGAGAAAATACTTGACAAGGGCAGAGGTTTCTGGACTTCTTGGCTTTTTCCAAAAAAACAGTAAAGATAGACATAATATAAAATATCTATCTTCTGAACAATATCTCAAAGATATTTACGATATTCAAAGTGGTAAAAAAAATAAATTATTGATTAGAGTTACAAATGATGAGTTGGAGCAATTTGAACTATGAACTATACAAAGCTTTCCGTAAAAATAAATTCAACAGATAAACTACCATATTTTATTGGTTCTCAAATAAGAGGAGCTTTTGGTTATGCTTTGAAAAATATTGTAAAAGAAAAAAATCTTGATGACAATCTTTACAATAAATTTTTTGAGCAAAAAGATGTGATTCATCAATATCGATTTGATATACGATTAGGACTTAGTGCCTATGAATTCTCTTTTTATCTTTTTGAAAATTCTTGTGATGAAGTGTATCATTGCATTAGTGCTTTACATGAAATGCTAACAAAAGTAGGGCTAGGAAAAAATAACACTACGTATAATGATTTTGAAATATATGTTAATAAACAAAATGTCTATAAAAAAGGTAAACTCGCTTTTTTTGATGATTATATTAAGAAATTTAAAAAGTCAAAATACAAAAAAGAGGTTATTTTAAGACTTGAAACTCCTCTTCGTATCAAAAAAGAGGGTAAATTTGTTACCGATGAAAATATAGAATTGGAAACGATTTTAAACTCAATTTATCAAAGAAGTTTAGCTTTACAAAACAAAGATTTTGAGAAGCTTCCTTTTAAACCAAACTTCAAAATAAAATCAAAAGATATATATTTTAATGATGTAAAACGATTTAGTGGCGTTCAAAATACCACAATGCAACTGGGGGGAATAATGGGGGAAATGTGGATTTCAGACCTTGATGAACAAAGTTTTAGACTTTTAAAACTTGGTGAGTTAATAGGTGTTGGAAAACAAACAGTTTTTGGACTTGGAAAAATTAGTATAGGAGCAGTTAAATGAGTAAATATTTATATGGTGCATCAGTTCAGGGAATTCAAGAGTTTATTTTTAAGACAAATAAATTAAAAGAGATAATAGGTGCTAGTAAGATTGTTGAAGAGTTGGATAATATTGAGTTTAAAAAAGAGTATGCTTTAAGTGAAGAGCCAGAAGTACTGCTTAAAGCTGCGGGGAATATTAGATTGGTTTTTCAAAACAAAGAAGATTTAGAAAAAGTGGTTAGAAGTTTTCCTAAAGTTATGATGCTAAATGCATATGGTATTACTATTTCACAAGCGGTTGTCGTTTTAAATGATTATAAAAAAGATTCTAAAGAGTTAGAAAAAAGACTTAAAATTCAAAGAAATAAAGTCTCTGCTCCACTTGATTTTCATTTTAATATTTTAAAACAAAATCCAAGAACGGCATTGCCTTTGGTTAAAGATGATGAAGATAAAGCAACCAGTCAAAAAACTGAAAAATTTCAAGAATTTGCAGATGAGCAAAAAAGAAAAGATAGGGAAACGATTTTTAATATCGAAGAATTATCAAATGACAAAAATAAAATAGCCATTATCCACGCCGATGGAAATGGTTTAGGAAATATAGTCAAAGAATTAAATAAAAAAGAGATTGTACAATTTTCAAAAGATTTAGATAAAGCAACGAAAGAAGCTTATGAGATTGCAAGTGGTGGTATAGAAAATATTAGAAAAGTCATCTTAGGTGGAGATGATTTGACAGTGATTATTGATGCCAATGAGGCTTTAGGTTTTACAAAAAAATTTTTAGAAGAGTTTGAGAAAAATACTCAAAAAATATATAAAGATTATGATTTAACGGCTTGTGCAGGTATTACTTTTTGTAATGAGAAATATCCCTTTCACTATGCTGTAAAATTAGCAGAAGATTTATGCAAATATGCAAAAAATGATTCAAAAGATTTAGCCAAAAAAGAGAATATCAATTTAGCACCATCTTCTTTAATGTTCCACAATATTCAAAGTTCAAATGTTGAGAGTTTCTCGAAATTTATTGATGACGAATTAACAATAAATAAAAAAGAAAAAATAAGATGTGATTTTGGACCATATTATTTAAAAGAACAAAGAAATAAAGTAACTATTGATTCTTTTGAAAAAGTGTTAAGAGATTTTAGAAAAGAAAATGCTCCCAAAGGAAGATTAAGAGAGTGGTTAAGTGATTTGGAATTTGATACAACGTATGCCCAAAATCAACTTGATAGGATAAAAGAAGTGAGTAAAAATAAGTGGGAAAGTAAAAATCTCTCAAAACTTCACAATGAACTAAAAATAGATAAATTAATAGTTCAAAAAGATGAAAAACAAAAAACTCCAATGTATGACCTATTACAAATATTATCAGTAGAGGATAAGAAAAATGAAATATAAAGTAACTTTTTTAGATTATTGGCATTTAAGCAGTGGTTTAAGTGCAGGTGCAAAACTTGATAGTATGGTTGTAAGAGATAATGATAATTTACCTTATATTCCTGGAAAGACTTTAAAAGGGTTAGTCAGAGAAATGGCTGAACTTACAAATAATTATGATTTTGTTTGTAAATGTTTTGGTAGTTCAAGTGATGAAAAAGATAAATTTTATTCAAAAGAAAAAATAGTAAGTGAATGTTATTTTAGCAATATAGAAATTGAAGAAAATACAAAAAAAACAATAATTGATAAAACATTACACAATCAACTTTTTGATGAGATTGCTTCAACAAAAATAGATAAAAATGGAATTGCACAATCAGGAAGTCTAAGAGAAATAGAAGTTGTAATTCCGATATCACTTTTTGGAGAAATAAAAAATATCCCACAAGAATACAAACAGCAGATGAAAAACTCTTTAAAAAAAGTAAAACGAATGGGATTAAACAGAAACAGAGGTTTAGGAAGATGCAAAGTTGAAATATTAGGAGAAGAGAAATGAAGAAAATAGATTTTAAAGTAACTTTTTTAAGCGATATTGTTCTTCACAGTTCTTCAAACACGCAAGGTAATATTGAAACATTGGATTATATTACTGGAAGTGCATTTTTAGGAATGGTAGCAAAACATTATGATGATTTTGAAAAGCCTTTTGAAGTGTTTCACAGTGGAAAAATAAGATTTGGTGAAGCCACACCACTTTTTGAAAACCAAGCTACCTATAAAGTGCCATTTTGTTTTTTTTCTCCTAAATTGGATAGTGATAAAAAAGAGGTAAAAAACAATCATTTTATAGATTATGACAATCAAACAGAACTTGATAAACAATATAAACAAGTAAGAAATGGATATATCACTTCAACACTTGATTATTTACATCTTGAATATAACTATTCACAAAAAGCAGCTTATGACAAAGATAATAGAAAATCAAAAGATTCTTCTATGTTTGGATACAAAGCAATCAAAAAAGGGGCTATTTGGAAATTTTCTATCAAGTTTGGTGATATTGATGAAAAAGCACAAAATCAAGTTATTAAAAATATTTTGGGTGAAAAATATCTTGGGAAATCAAAAACATCTCAATATGGAAAAGTTTTAATTGAAGAATTAAAAGATTTTAAAGAAGAAAATTTAGAAAATTTAAATCTTAGTGAAACTACTTATGTTTATATAAATTCAACATTAGCTTTATTTGATGAAAATCAAATGCCAACATTTGAACCTACAAAAGAAAACTTAGGTTTAACAAATGCTTCAATTGATTGGGAAAAAACACAAATAAGAACAAAAAAATTCACACCTTATAATTTCAAAAGACAAACCAATGATTACACAAGATTGGTTATTGAAAAAGGAAGTGTAATAGCACTTAAAAATGCTTCAAATGAAGATATAAATATCCTAAAAAATGGAATAGGTGGATATTTAAATGAAGGTTATGGAGAAGTTTTGATTAATCCTAGTTTTTTACTAAAAGAGGGTAGTTTTTCTTTAAATAAAATAGTAAAAGAAAATAAAAAATATGAAGTTGAGGAAAAAGAAGTTGATAATGCTTTAATTTCATTTTTACAAAATAAAATAGAATCTAAAAATAAAACTTATAGTTTAGGTGAAAAAGTTCAAGAATTTATAGATATAGATAAAGATAAACCAAAAGAGAAAAAAAGATTTGACACAGTTTCAAAATCTCAATGGGGACAAATAAGAATGAGAGTTCAATTTTATAAAGATAGTTATAAAGATGAAATACTTAAATTTATAACTAAAAACGAAGATAAAACTACACCAAAAAAACATTGGGAAAAAGGATTTGTTTCTTTAAAAAATATCTTAGAAAAAGAAAATATAGAATTCATAAAACTTCTATCAATGATGATGCCAAAAGTAAAAGCAGAGGATAAACAAAATGACTAATAACGTATTCATAGCTCATATAACATTTGAAGCAAAAACAGCTTTAAAAATAGGTTCTAAAAATGCTGATTTCTTACAAGACAGTCCGATTCAAAAAGATTGGAATGGTTTGCCTATGATTTTAGGAACTTCATTAGCAGGGGTTTTAAGAAAAGAGTTTAGCGACGAGTCAGCCAATGAAATTTTTGGTTCGGGTGATTTGGGGTCAAAAACTATTCTTTCAAATGCTTTACTTTTAGATGAAAAAAAAGAAGTAAATGAATCGTTGCTTTTGGAAAAATCAGATTTTTTACAAAAGTTTATTGTATTACCCATTCGAGAACACAATGCTATGAGTGATAAAGGTGTTACAAAACCTACTGGAAAATACGATGAAGAAGTAATTTTCAAAGGAACACAATTTAAATTTAGAATTGAAATTGTGGCGGGAAGTGAAGAGGAATTTAAAAAAGTTTTAGATGTACTGTTTTTAAATACATTTAGAATTGGTGCAGGAAGTTCAAAAGGTTTTGGACAAATTAAAATAATAGAAATACAACATGATGAGTTTGACACTTCAAGTGAAAAATATATCAATTTTTCAAGTAGCTTAAATGAAAAACTCACTCAAAAATATGAACTAAAAGATTCAAATGACAATACTTACATCAAATATGAACTCAAACTCACGGCAGATGACTTCTTTATGTTTGGAAGTGGGTTTGGTGAAGATGATGCAGATATGACACCAGTTTTTGAAAAAGTTGTTAATTATGATAAAAAAGATTTAACGCAAGATAAAGTGCTAATTCCTGCCAGTTCTGTAAAAGGTGCAATATCGCATCGAACTACATATTATTATAATCTTTTAAATAAAAGATTTATCGATAGCGAAGATGAAACCCCTTTTGAAGGAGTTGAAGCAATTTTTGGAGCAAAAAAAGATGATAAAAAAGATGGATTCAAAGGAAATATTTTAATCTCTGATGTGTATCTCGATAATACTTCTACTAAAGTATTTGACCATGTAAGCATAGATAGATTTACAGGAGGGGCTATAGATAGCGCTTTATTTAATGAAAGAACCGTTGCTTCCAAAGAGAGTTTTACTTTAGAAATATTGATTAAAGAAGAGAATATAAAAGATGAAAAGGCTTTCGATGCTTTTGAAAGAACTTTAAAAGATATCACAACAGGAATGCTCAGTTTAGGTGGAGCAACAACTAAAGGGCATGGAGTATTTAGTGGAACAGTTTTAAAAGATGGAGTGGAAATATGAAAACATTAGAAGAATTAAAAAAGTTTTATGATGAATTAAAAGGTCAGTTTGAAGGATATATCCAAATGTCCAATGAAAAGCTCAACAAAATATTGACTTCAAAACAGAGTTTGCTATCTTGGGATAGTTTACACAAAGATAAAAATTTTATTTTTGAAGCTTGTTTGTTTGATGGGGATAGAAGTATTACTATAAGACAAGTAAATGATAAGTTTGCCGTAATTGATAAGAAATTATCAAATTTCAATAAAGAAAATATTACATCAGAATATTTTGTAGCTAAGTCACTTGAAGAAAAAGTAGAATTAAAAGTAAAGTTTTCTCAAATTTGGGAAGAAAAGAAAGATGAAAATTGTGAAAATATAAAAGTTCTAAAACCAACATTATTATTATTTTCAGGATTTACAGAATTTACAAAAGGAGATAACAAATGATAACAGCACCATACAACTTTGTACCTCTCAATAAAGAAGTTTTTTATCCGCCATGGGCAGATGATGTAAGCCATGATATTCCTTTTGAAGATGGTGAAAGTGGAGAGATAGATATTACTATCACGGCGAAAAGTCCGATTTTTATCAGAGATAATTTAAAAAAAGAAGAATTCTGCCAATATAATGGAGAGTATTATATTCCAGGTTCTTCAATTAAAGGTATGGTTAGAAATGTTTTAGAGATTATGAGTTTTTCTAAAATGAGAAATGAAATTTTTGATGATAATACTTATGCCGTAAGAGATTTATCTGAAGCGACAAATTTTTATATGCAAGAGATGAAAAAAGAGACTTTTGCAGGATGGCTTAGAAAAGTTGATAATGCATACATAATTGAAGATTGTGGAGAAGTCGGAAGAATTAGACATGAGGAAATAGATAAAGCTTTAAATGTAGATTTTTCTAAACATTTTAAAGATAAAATTTTTGATGCAAAGAATTCTAAAAATAAAACTTCTGAATATAAATACAATTTAATTAAAAATAAAGATTTGAATATTTCTTTATCAAAATCTTTTAAATCAAAAACTAATGCCAAATACGATAGCAGGGTATTTTATAATTATGAAAAAGGTACTAATAGTATAGCTACATTAGTTTTAACAGGACAACCAACTCCGAGAAAAGATAGTGGGGAAAAAGGCGATGGGAAAGGATATGAATTTTTATTTTTTTCTAAAAAAGCTGAATTGAAAGTTGAAAAAGAAGTTGTGGAAAAGTTTAAATTTGCATATTTTGATAAAAGAAAGACGGAACCAAAAGAATCACCAGATTGGACTTATTGGAAAGAAAAATTAAAAGATGGAGAAAGAATCCCAGTCTTTTTCCAACGAAATGGACTTAAGGTCAAACATTTTGGATTATCATATTTGTATAAATTACCATATTCTCATAGTATAAAAGATGGTATTCCAAGAAACCATTTTGAAAGTAAGGATTTGGATTTATCTCAAATAATTTTTGGATTTATTGATAAAAAATCAAATGAGGCATTAAAAGGAAGAGTTAATTTTAGCCATTTTAAAGCTATTTCTAATATTAAAGTTATGGAATCAAGAACAGAAATTTTAGGAACACCAAGAGCTTCTTATTATCCAAATTATATTTTACAAAAAGATGGAAAACTTTATTCGACATATATGGATTCAAGTTTTGAAATTGCAGGAAGAAAAAGATATCCTATTCATAGTTCAAATCAAACAACAAAAACAGTCCTTACTGAAAATGAGAATGTTGGTGTAACTTTTAGTCCGTTAAAAGATGGGATTGAGTTTAGCGGTAAGTTAAGATATCATAATCTTAAAAAAGCTGAAATAGGAGCTTTACTTTCTGTACTTACCTTCCATAATACTCCTAAAACTTATCATAATATTGGGATGGCAAAATCTTTAGGATATGGCAAAATAGAAATTAAATTAAATGGTATTGCAAATATAAATAGTTACTTAAAAGAATTTGAATTAACTATTGGAAAACAAATATCAAATTGGGCACTAAGTCCACAAATAGAAGAGCTATTGGCAATGGCAAGTGAACAAAAAAATGAATATAACTCTACTTTAAAATACATGAGTTTAACTGAGTTTGCAGGAAATAAAACAGGTGATGACAAAGATTATCTAAAAAATTATACTGCTTTAGATAATATTAAAAAGGTTTATGTAAATTCTTTAATAAGTGATGAAGAAAATAAACAATTAGTTGAAAATAGAGAAAAAATATTAGCACAAAGAAAAGAAAAAACTGAACAAGAAAATAGAGAAAAAAAAGAAAGAGAAGAAGCTTTAAAAAAACAATTAGAAGAAAAAGAAGATTTTGAAAAAGCGTTAAAATCTGAAGATGTACAATATATTGAGAGTATTATTAAAAAATATCCTCAAAATGAGTTATCTACACAACTTCAAACTATGATTGATGAAAAGAAAAAAATGCTACAACAAAATAAGTTCTCTGAAGTCAATCAGGAAGTACAAAAAGCGTGGGATAATATTCATAACCCACAATATAAGGCAAAACTAAAAGGTGCATTAGATAATTTTATCAAAAAATGGGAAATGGATAAAAATAACAAAGGTTCAGAATTTGTCCTTGAACTGGTGCAAAAAGCAAAAGATGAATTTAAAAAAGTAAAATAAAACAAATAAATATGTACTATTATAATACATATAAAGGTTATGCGTATGGCTACTTTGAAAATTAGAAAAAACTTTTTGCTCGATGCAGATGTGATTGAAAAAGCAGAAGTTGTTTTAAAACAAAAACACAAAAACTTTACAGAGGCTATAAATCTTTATTTTCAAGCCATTACCAAAGACCCTACTCTTTTAGAACAAATTGAAGAGATAGTATCAAAACG